>NZ_JBFAKW010000111.1:0-1165 GCF_040655955.1 Streptomyces sp. NPDC050263
GTACGTCCAGTACGAGGACTTCCGGCCGGCACACCGAGAGCACGCACCGGACGCCGCTCCTTGACGGGCAAACGTTGCCTGCCGCGGCACTAGTCCTCCCGCACACCACGTTGGGGCAGAGACACAGCGTTGCGATCCGGCGGATGAACAGCGTTTCCGCCGACGGCAGTCGTGCACGGGAATCGATGGTCCAAGGGCTACATCCGCGCTCCGACGAGCCGCTTGCATGACGAAAGGAAGAATCGCCCCGATGACCAGTGAGGACACCGTGTCCGAAGAGTCGGGCCGCACGCGTGTGATCGCCGGCCGCTACCACCTGGTGTCGCTCCTCGGTGAAGGCGGCATGGGCACCGTGTGGCGCGCCCACGACAAGGTGTTGCACCGTGAGGTCGCCATCAAGGAGGTCCGGGCGCCTGCCGGGCTGGCCGCGGACGCCGTCGAGCGGATGTACATGCGGCTGGAGCGTGAGGCGTGGGCTGCGGCCCGGGTGTCGCACCGGAACGTGGTGACCATCTACGACGTGGCCATGGAAGAGGGCCGCCCGTGGATTGTCATGGAGCTGGTACGAGGCCAGTCGCTGGCCGACCTGCTCAAGGACGAGGGCCAGCTCACCGCGCAGCGCGCCGCGTCCATCGGTGGTGAGGTGCTCGCCGCGCTCCGCGCCGCCGACGAGGCCGGCGTGCTGCACCGCGACGTCAAGCTGGCCAATGTGCTGATGGCCAAGGACGGCCGGGTGATACTCACCGATTTCGGTATCGCCGTGGTCGAGGGCAGCACAGCGCTCACCATGACCGGTGAAGTCGTCGGATCGCCGGAGTTCCTGGCCCCGGAGCGTGCGTTGGGCAAGCCTGGGGGACTCGCGTCGGACCTGTGGTCGCTCGGCGTGCTGCTGTACGCGGCGGTCGAGGGGAGCTCGCCCTTCCGCCAGAACACACCTCTCAGCACCCTGCGGGCCATCGTGGACTCGGAGTTGCCGCCCCCTCGCCGGGCCGGCATCCTCACCCCGGTCATCGAAGGACTGCTGCTCAAGGATCCGGACCAACGCCTCGGTGCCGAACAGGCGGCGCGGGACCTGCGGTTGGTCAGCGAGGGCGGCACCCTCGACACGGGAACCGTGCGGCAGGCTCCCCACTCACCGACCGTCGTGGCAGAGCCCGAGACCCAG
>NZ_JBFAKW010000111.1:1265-32342 GCF_040655955.1 Streptomyces sp. NPDC050263
TTCACGACGCAGCCGTCTCCCGCTCAGGCCGAGACCCAGTTCACGACGCAGCCGTCTCCCGCTCAGGCCGAGACCCAGTTCACGACGCAGCCGTCTCCCGCTCAGGCCGAGACCCAGTTCACGACGCAGCCGTCTCCCGCTCAGGCCGAGACCCAGCCTGCGGCCACGCTTCCCTCGGCACAGCTCACTGCCGCAAGTTCCCCGGCGCAGCCAACCGTCGCGCATCCCGCGGCACAGCCGACCGTCACTCAACTCTCGGCGCAGCCGACGCCCGCGTATCCCTCGCCGTCGGATTCCACCGCTGTGGGAACACCCGAGTCCTCCCTCCCCCCTTCTCCTTCACGCCGCAATCGGCGCAGCACCGCCCTCGTGGCAGCGGGCGCGGCCCTGTGCGTTCTGGCGCTGGTCGGGACGGGCTATGCCCTCATGAACGACGGGGACGACGACGGAAAGCAGCAGAACGCGTCCACCGCAGGCGCCGGTGCGGCCTCTCCGGATGCGAAGGACGCCTCACAGAACGCCGAGGAAGCCGCCGCTCCCGGCACAGGGGATGACGAGCAGGACACCTCCGCTTCCGAGGGGGTGCAGATGAGGGTGACGGGCTCGCAGACGACGTACTCGGGACAGTGCCCACCCTCGAGCGGGGAGGCGCCCACCTTCACGGCGACGTTCACCGTGGACCGGCTCCCGGCGCACTTCTCCTACCGGTGGGTGTCCAAGGACGGCTCGATCACCGATGAGGAGTGGAGGGCGCTGTCGTTCCCGAACGGCGGAAGCCTCACCAAGCAGGTCAGCGTCAGTCTGACCACGTGGGCGAAGGCCGGAACGTTCGAGAGCGAAATCGGCGTGGAGCTCAATGCCCCTCTTCAGGGCAAGTCCAACATGGTGCCTCTGTCGTTGACGTGCGAGGCGGGAACGACCGGAGGCACATCGTCTGGTCACTGACGACTCGGAACGCGTGACCGAGTCCAGGCACGCTGCCCTCCGGCCGGTTGGGTCTCGGAAGAGTCGAACCGAACCGGGCCCGCCCACGCATGAGTGACAGCTTCGTCCTCATGCCGAGTCAGCCGCATCACGCGGCCTCCTTTTCCCTGTTGAGTGTCATCCGCTAGGAGTAGCAGTGCCATCGGTCATCGTAGGGCGAACGGGCCCCTTCACCGGTCAGAGTGTGGTGCTGAGTGCCGCTCCACTGACGTTTGGCCGCAACAGCGACAACGGTGTCGTGATCGTCAGCGCCAGTGCCTCCCGTCTGCACGCCGAAATCGTGAAGGAGGATGCCGGCTTCGTCCTGTACGACCGCAGCCGGAACGGCACTTTCGTCAACGACCAGCGCGTCACACGGCATGTACTGCGTGCCAACGACCGCATCCAGATCGGTGAGGAGACCTTCCTCTTCGAGTCGCAGGACGTCATGGAGACGGTCATGGACCTCTCCCTTCTCGACATGCCCCGGGCCAAGGCATCCGCGGATCCCGGCCTGCTCCGCGTCACGATCACCGGAGGGGGTCCGGTCGGCCTCGCCTTCGCGCTGACGCTGGAGAACATGCTGCGCGGGCGGGTCGCCATCAAGATCTACGAAGGCCGGTGGATCAAGAACGGATCCTCTGTGGTCTGGAAGGACGAGACCCACGGAAACACCCGTCGTCAACAGGTCGTGACCATTCAGAGCAGGCAGTACCTCGCTCTGCCCGAGGAGATGCAGTCGGCGCTGTTCGAGTCAGGTGACTTCTCGGAGATGTGGCCCGTCGGACCGGACTCCGTGGAGGGCCGGCCTCCCCGCAACATCCGGATCGCGTACATCGAGGACCGCCTGCTGGAGTTGGCGAACAAGAGCACCGCGATCCGGCTGGTGCCGCAACGGTTCGACCCGTCGGAGCACCAGGGCCGGTTGTCGCAGGAACACGTCCTGGTGGTCTGCGAGGGCGGACGGTCCCGTACACGGGAGCACTACAGCGACCGCTTCGGCGCGGCCGACGCCTCGATCTACTCCCTCGATGGCGACCATCTGCAGGACGTGGTGCTGGGGCTACGGGTGAAGTCCCCGCTGCCCGACCCGATGAGCGTCCTGCTGACCGTGTCGCAGAACAGATTCCTTCTCAACTCGCTTCGCGGTGAAGGCTTCCTGAACATGCGCCTCACCCGTGAGGAGGCCAAGAACGTCGTCGGTATCGACCCGGTCCGCCAGGTCTTCGAGGAGTGCATCGCCGCTCGTCCCTGTGTCATGAGCCGTGAGGAGGACAACGAGTTCCGCTGCCCCTCGCACGGAACCCTCTTCCTGCCCGCCCTGCTGCGCAGCTCGCCCCTGTGGAAGCGGATCAGGGAGGGTCTAAAGCTGTTCGGCATGACCGAGGACGATCTCACCGCGGTCACGTCGTTCCGACTGGACATGGTGCAGCGCCCGCGGTTCACCGCGCAGCTGACCCGCCCGACGTCGACGAGCCCCGGCACGTACGGCTTCCTGCTGGGCGACGCGGCCAACGCCATTCACTTCTGGCCGGGCCGCGGCCTCAACAGCGGTCTCGCCTCCGCCACGTCGCTGGCCCGTTCCCTCAGTCGCGCGTGGCGGGGAAAGCCGCTGCGTGACGCCGACTTCATCCGGCACGAGGCGGCGATGTCCATGCTTCAGTACCGGCACAAGAGCCGGGCCTGGAACGCCATGGTCACCACCGACGAGCAGGGCGCCACCCGCGCCATCAAGGACATCATCGCCCGCAGCATGGAACCGGCTCCCGGCGGCGACTCCGAGTCCCAGCAGGCTCACCTCGACGCCCTGCTGGAGAGAATGAGCGCGATAAGCGAGCGGCTCGCGCCGCGCCTCCCCGGCATGCCCACCGACGAGGAACTGCGCACTCACCTGTCGGCGTTGGATCCCGCCACGCTGCGCACGCTCCAGGAAAGCGGCGCGTGGGACACCTTGATCGTCGGTGGCGAAGAGGCCGACATCGATCTCTTCTACCAGTCGGACTCGCCCGTCTACATTCCTCGCCCCGCCGACCCGCGAAACATCCCGTCGGGTCTCGCACCGCAGGAAGCCGCGTCCGTGCATCTCCCCTGAGGGAAGGTGGAGGGCTTCGGTGTAGTCACATGACGTCCGGCGCGATAGGGCGGCGGGGGGGCGTTACCGGTCCGCAACTGGAAGGAGTCCTCGGACCAGGTGGTTCACGGACACGGTGCAGGACTTCGAGCTTCCAGTGGTCATGCACGCGTTCGGCGAGCTGGGCCGCAGCGGGCCTGTTCGGGGTCAGGCTCGTGACGGCGTATGTCGGCTCGGCGGTGGCCAACTGCTCTTGTTGCCTGAAGTCTCCCCTTGATCGTGGACACCTGGAGACTGGGATCTGAGTTCCAGAGGAAGCAGTGCCAGGTGGGAAGCAAGTGCACGAATCTCTACTCGGACGAGTACAAGCGGGACGCGATCGAGCTGTGCCGAAGGCAGCGGACGCCGCCTCGACGTCCACGTCGTCGACCCCGTCGAACACAAAGGAATCCCATAACGATGCATCGGCCTGCATGACCAGCACCGTTACCGCCCACAGCCGATCACGGCGGGGTCAACCAGAAACCTGATGGAGCGTCACTCTCGGATGCCAGACGGCGGGGCGTACGCCGTCTCACCCGACCCCGCCCCCTGGCAATCGAACACCGCGGTGACGCTCCGCGACCGCTCCCCAAGATCTTTGCCAGAACCGACAACCGACTCCATTGGTAGGTCAGTTTTGACTCCACTTGGCGGCCGTGGGACCGAGTTCTGTAGCTGAGAAGTGACTCCACCTGGGGGCTTGCCTTGGGGCCCGATGGCACTCGCGAAGGCGAGGATCTCCGGCTCCCCGCATCCGGGTTCCGAGGGCAGTGTTGTGTGGTTCGGCAGAACGTATCCCCGCCACCCCGACGTGCTGGCTGCCCAACACCGCGGCGCCCGCATCCGCAGTGAGAAAAGCATCTGCTGGAGCGCGTGCGACCGCCGCCGTCCCGGCGGACCCGGCCATCGGGCAGGGGACCCTCACCGCCCTCCAACTGGAAGACCCCCTTCAGTACCGTCGTCGCGCTCACCCCCGCGGCACGCGCGACTGCCCGGATCCCGCCGTGCCCCAGCAGCCGGGCCTCGGCGGCCAGTGCCGGCTGCTGCTGTCGCTCATTCAGATGAGGGAACAACACCCCGAAGCGCAGGACAAGTTGGTCACAAACCTCGCTCGGTATGCGCATACCACGCCAACGACAGAGCGACGTGAAGCAACGTGTTGATTCTTTACGGACCCTAACTACCCGGTGTTGGGTGAGGGCCCATCACGCGATGCCCCGTCGAGTTGATCTGGACGGGCTCCGACGCGCACGGCGACGATACGGGGGCCTCCCGGCACCGCTCGATGCGAATCGCATCCCTGAGCTGCCGAGAGGCCCTGTCCTCATGCGTGTACCGTCAGGAGATCACCCCGGCGGTAAGCCTGTTCGGCTGTCGACACGGTATGCGCGGCAGGCGAACGGGTGATCGAGTCAGCTCCACTTGTAGCAGCCGTAGTAGTTGACTCGCGAGTCAAGCCAGCAGTACCTGATGCGCCAAATGTCCTTATCGAAGTTGACCGAGCTCGCCTGGTTCGGCTGGACCACCAGGTCATAGCTGATGCTGTTGTCGTAGTGCTGGGCGTCAATGCGGATCGCGCTGGAGCCCCAGTTCGTCGCCCAGAGCCAGCTCTGGCGTCCGTTGCCCGGGTTGTTGTCGTACGACGCCTGCGCCTGCGGGTAGTTGATCGTGGTTGCAGCTGTCCCGACCTCAGAGGCGGAGGCAGAAGGTGTGAGGATGGCGGTCAGCAGGGCGGCAGCTGAAGCCGCTCGCACGAAGGTCTTCATGCTCATATCTGTATTCATGTCCTTAGTGGTCGTCTCTTCCTGCGGCGGTGTGGGGGCGGAGCGCCGTTACCGCCAAGGGCGGAAGGATCCGTTGAGGAATCGATGTGTTGGTGGTCAGGTCTGAGGCTGAGGGCGCAGGGCGCCGTCGGGTCGCAGTGCTTCCACAGGTCGGTGACGCAGGTGCCGGTCGGTCCGGGGTAGGGGCGCGAACGTGGCCTCGTCAGGGGTGCTCTCGAAGTGCGTGATCAGGTTCAAGGCGTCGAGGTGGCCCGGGCTGGCAAGGATTGGTCGTCGATGGCGAGTTGGTTCAAACCGAGGTCCTCCGCTGTCCGGGCGAGACGCCTGGCCTGTGACCCTGCCCTGGCGGAAGGATCGAGGCTCACGCCGAAGGAGAGTGGGTGTTCGTGGTCGGTCATGCCTCTACGATGCGCCGGACTGCCCCAACGGCAAAACGACGCGTAAGGTGCTAACCTTTCGTAAGTAGACTCCATTCATGACAACACCTGCGCGAGTTTCGAGGGCACCCTCGAAATGGTCGGACGTCGCTGGACGGGCTCGGTATTGCAGGCCGCCGCCCAGGGCGCCCGCCGCTTCGGCGAGTACAGGGCACTGATCGACGGCATATCCGGCCGGCTGCTCTCCCAGCGCCTGAAGGAACTCATTGAGGGTTCTCAGGGCGGCCACTGATCGGGTGACGCTGGTGGTGTGCGCAACGCACGAGGCTCCCGTGCCGTTGGGGGAGGTGTTCGAAGTCTCAACCCACAGGCACAGGAGCCGCGTTGGTTCCGTATTCTGCCGCACTCGACCTGCCTCATGCTCTGGTCGAGTGGGTCACCATGCTGATCGTCACCCGCGAGGGTGACCGCCGCTGCAAACTACCGCCGCACCAGCGTGCGCTGGTCGGCCTGGTGTACCTGCGCCGGCACGACACCCTCGCCCAGATCGCCGCCGGTTTCGGTATCTCCGTCGGCACCGCCCACGCCTACGCGTCGGCCGTCATCAACCTGCTCGCCGGCCGAGCGCCCGGCCTGCTGCGTGCCCTGCGCGAAGCCGATCCCGACTACGTCCTGCTCGATGGCACCCTCGCGGAGTGCGACCGGGTCGGCGACGGGCGGGCCGACTACTCCCACAAGCACCGCAGGCACGGGGTGAACGTGCAGGTGGTAACCGACCCTGCCGGACGGCTGCTGTGGATCTCGCCCGCACTGCCCGGCCGTGCCCACGACCTGACTGCGGCCTGCATCCACCGGATCATCCGGATCTGCGAACGCCAGGGTGTTCCCGTCCTCGCTGACCGGGCTTACACGGGAGCCGGACCGTGGGTGACGACCCCTTTCAGACGCCCACCGGGCCGAGAGCTCACATCGACTCAGCAAACCGTCAACCGCGCGCTGTCCGCGGCAAGGGCACCGGTCGAGCGTGGTGTCGCACGGCTGAAGTCGTGACGGATCTTCCGCCGGTCCCGATGCAGCCCGAATCGAATGACGTCAATCGCCGCCGCCGTCCTCACCCTGGAGCGGCAGCGCTGAAAGAGCTCAGTGACCAGGTGAATCGCAACCGCTGAGAAACTCCGGCTGCATTCCATCTTCAGGGAATCGCCCAGTGTCTTACCCGGGTTCGACGTGTCCCTCGCACCCGGGAACAGTTGTCGGCGTCTTCGAGAAGCCGAATCGCCAGAGCATCGTCATGCCGGAAATGACCAGTGTGCGTGACAGAAATCGGCCTGGATCAGCGTAACTTGTGTGCAGCGTCAGCCGATCGCCAACCAGTCCGCCGATAGCCGGCCCCAGGACGGCCTTCCCAGGCACGGTGCTCGGCCGGGAAGCCCCGGCCGAGCACCGTGTTGCGACGACTCCTGGAATCCGCGCCATGACCCGGTGGGTACACGGCGCTTCTCCGCCTGCCGCTGCTGTTACTTCAGGAGGTACGCATCGAAGACGGTCAATTTGTAACTGTTGCCTTCGGCGTCCGTCAGCGCTCCCTTGAGCGAGACCGACCTGGCGGACGCGGGATGGTCCAGCGTGACGCTGCTCTTGCCGTTCGCGGTGGTGACGGGAGCCTCCTTCCAGGAGTTACCGCCGTCGTAAGACGCCTCGATCGTGAGGGACTTGACTCCCTTGTCGGCCGCGTAGCCCCTGACGACGAGCGGAACCGTCAGCTTCGCGTCCGCCTTGGCGGTACTGTCCAGGCTCAGCTTCGGGGCGAAGGACAGGCTGGACAGCGGAAGATCCACCACGTCATCTCCCCCGTCCCATGCTGACATGAACGTCCAGGCTGCCTGGATGCGGGTACTGACCCCCGCGATATCGGCCTTGCGCGACACATCGGTGCTCACGGTGTATGAGGCCCGTTTCTCCGGCAGACCCGACATCAGCCTGCAATCGTTATCGTCGAGCCCCGTGTCGGTCTTCACGCCGTCGACCGTCACCACGGTCGTGGCCTCGGCGTCCGCCGAGAATCCGGAACGGCCGGCGCTGTCTGAGAACAGGGGAAGGCACACAAGGGCCTGGTCCTTATAGCGTTGCGCGACCTTCACGGTCGGGCTGAAGACGCCGACGTTGAGAGTGAGGTCATAAGTTCCCCCCGCCTTGTAGGTCCGGCGGCCGCCGTCCGACACGAAAAGCACCTCGTGTTCACCGTTGTATGGGACGTCGGCAGCCACCTGCCCTGCCCCGAAGCCCCACTGGAAGCCGGGCGGTGTGGTGACGTACTGCTTCGAGGCAGTGGGGAGGGGGAGCAGAGGACCCAGCCCCGACACCACGAACGAGTTGTTCTCCCACCACGCAGGCTGGATCGATCCCAGCTTGTTCTTCGCCGGGGCGCCCATTTCCACGTTGATCAGGGCGAGTTCGCTCCTCGTAGCCCGATGCGTGAAGCCGTCGAACATACTGGAGTCACGGGTGTAGAGCAGGTTGTAGAGGGTCGAGCCCGCGGTCATCGTGGTGCTGATCCGAGCCTGGAACAACTTGTCCGGAACCTCCTCGCCCACCGAAGCGGTCGAGAAGCCGTCCAGCGAATCCATGTGGATCCTCTTTTCCAGAGATGTCCCGTCTCCGAGGACGAGGGTCCATCCCAGCATGGCGCCGACCGTGTTCGCGGCCTCCGGGGCACCGATGTCCAGTGGCTTTGCGTCGCGCCCGTCGAAGACGAGCTTCGTGTCCTCGGTGACCCTCAGCTTCCGCTGGATCAGCTCCGACACATCGGACTCGCCCTCGTCCGCCGGGGTGAGGATCATGGCGTCCACCATATAGTCGCCCTTGGGCGCACGGATCGTGACCTTGCCATCGTCACTCCACGCCCCCGGCGACGAAGGGACGGGGCCGAGGCCAAACAGGTCGACGGTTGCCTCGGCCGGATCGCCGTTGCCGTCGAGGAGCTCCGTCGTGACGTCGTACGACTCCTCCTCCCTGGTGATCACGAAGGCAGTCCGTACGCTCTGGCCTCCCTGAGCCGCCGTGGCCACCAGTGCGCCCGAGAAGTCACCGTACTGATCACTGACTCGGGTGTCCGCGGTCAGCGCGACGTTCGCCGTCGCACGGGGCGCCACGGTGACCTGCCGGGCGTCGGTGGTGAACAATCCGTCCGGTACGGCCTTGCCGCCCGGCCCGGTTGCCTCCACCTTCAGGTCGAGGGTGACCGATTCGGCCCCGTCATTGCGATAGGTGACGTTCCGCGTAACCGGCTCCGCACCGGACGGCGACCAGCGCTGGATCCCGAAGCCGACCGAGCTCTGCTCGGTGACGACGGTCTGGGTGATCGCCTTCGCCACATCGGTACGGCCCGCACCCTGCTGATAGGCCGTCAGGCCCGGAGTGGGCTTGGCCGAAGCGGTCAACGCCTGCTTGATCCGCTCGCCGGTCCAGTCCGGATGTTGCTGCGAGAGGACGGCCGCCGCACCCGCGACATGCGGCGCCGCCATCGACGTACCGCTCATGGCGACATAGCCGTCCCCCGCCGGGGTGCCGAGCTGCCCGTCGGTGGCCTTGGCCGCGACGATGTCTACGCCGGGCGCGGTGATGTCCGGCTTTAGTGAACCGTCGGCAGTCGGACCCGCGCTGGAGAACGGGGCGATGTCGTCCTCTCGGTCCACTGCCCCGACCGTGAGGGCTGCTGCCGCGCTCCCGGGCGAGTTGATGCTTCCCGAGGCGGGGCCGCTGTTACCCGCCGAGACGACGAACAGGATTCCGCTGCTCTCGGAGAGCGAGTCGACCGCTTCTTCCAGCGGGTCGATCGTGGCGTGGTCGTCGCCGCCGAGGCTCATGTTCGCCACTTTGGCGCCCTCGTCGGACGCCCACTGCATCGCGGCGATGATGGACGAGTCGAAGGCCCCGCCCCGGTCGTCGAACACCTTGGCGTCCAGGATCTTCGCCTTGGGCGCGACACCCTTGTACTTGCCCGAGGACTTGGCTCCGCTGCCCGCGATCGTCGAGGCCACGTGGGTGCCGTGGCCGATGTGGTCCACCGAGCTGCCCGAGCCGGAGAAGTCCTTCTCCGCGACTTCGACTCCCGCGAGATCCGGGTGCGTCTGGTCCACTCCGGTATCGATGACCGCGACCTTCACGCCGTCACCCTGGTAGCCGGCGGCCCAGGCCGTGGGCGCGCCGATCTGGGGAACGCTCCTGTCAAGATTCATCTCGCGCCGGCCGTCCAGCCACACACGGCTGATCCCGGTTGCCGCGATCCGTGCTTCGGACTTCCCGGAGCCGGCGGTCAGTGCCCGCCACACGTCGGAAGCCTTGTTCTTCGGGGCCGACACGGCCTGTGCGTTCAGCACGGCGAGGTTTCGCTCCACCTTCGCGCCGGTCGCTGTCACATCTGCCTTGACCTCAGCCTTCGCTCGTGCTTTCGCGGCGCTCTTCGGATAGGCGAGGATCAACGGAAGCCCGTCGCGGTGGGCGTCGTCGTACTGTGCCTCGACGAGGCCGGTCACTTCGAACAGGCGCCGGTCCACCGTGCCGTTCCCGACGAGCCGCATGGCGTCCGTCGGGATCACATACGTACGGTCCTGCTCCCGCCGCACCAGCATTCGTAAGTGCTCGCGACCCTTGGCCGGCCGCACCTGAGTCACCCTTCCCTTGGCATCCAAATCGACCCGGTCGCCGGTGATCAGTGTCACCGTGGTCGACTTCGCGCCGAAGCCCTCGTCGGCGCCTTGGACCCCGCCCGGTGGCGATGCGGCGGCTCCAGGGGCCAATCCTGAGGTGAGCGCCACGGTGACGGCGATGACTCCCACCAAGTATTCGCTGGGTCTGCGCATAGAAGCTGTCCCTATCCTTCTCGTTGGAGGAGATACGGCGATTTGGAACTCGTCAGTGAAAGATCACGATCACCCAACGCGACTCGGCCGTTCGCTTGGCGAGAGGCCGTGCATGCGAGCCGTGCTCGCCGCCCCCGTCTCACTCGGCCGGTGGCTCGCGCAACGCGGCCACGAGACGCGTTGAGGCCGCCCGGCAACGGGTGGCACAAGGTGTCGAAGGTGGGAACCATCGGGGTTTCCCGCCTCGTGTGCTGCTTGAACGGCGGCCAGTGCCGGCGTTTTCCCATGGTGATCTCCGCAAGGCGCTTTTCATGGTGATCGCGCAGTTCCTGGTACTCGATCGGCGAGCCACGCAGCATCAGGTGCTCTCGTAGCCCGAGTTCGGTGAGCGCGTTGACGGCGTTGCCCGGCAGGAACAGCCCCATGCAGGACGCGGGCTGCTGTCTGCGCTCGATGATGTCGGCCGACATGCCCCGGCGATGCAGCGCAATGGCGGCGGGAAGGCCGGCGACTCAGGCGCAGATCACCAGGACATCGAGGGACCGAGGCATGTTCTGTTCTCCGAGGGGCGAACGGTTGTGGCTCCCAGCCCTACTGTGGGCGGGAACGAGGGGTGCTTCGGACGGCCTGTGTTGGCGCCCTGTCTTAGCATCCTTCGAGGCCCCAGACGAACCGAGACGACGAAACCTGGTCGTGCAGTGAGCTTGGCATGTTGCTGCGACTGTCTTTGGGAAGCCAGTAGGTCTGTCCGTTTTCACTGCCGTACCACGAGTGAGGGTAGATATCGATGCACCAGCCCGTGTTGTTGATCACCGAGCTGACCCTGTCGTTGGCGTTCGTTCCATTACTGAAAGTCAGCCCAGAGAAATCGTCGAGTACTTGACCGGTGCCCTTCTTGGTAAGGGTCCCGTTCCCGCCGTGCACGGCGACGAGCACCGTACCCGTGTAGTCGCCTCCGTCATAGAAGCAGACTTCGTTGTCGTTACAGGTGTAGGCAGCGGCTGCAGGCGTGCCAGTCGCGAGAATGAATCCTGCGGCCATGGTTCCCGCAACCAACAACCCTTTGATTTTCTCGGCCATTCGTCTCACGCCTCTCCATGATCCGTACTATCGCGCATTGCGCTCCCAGAGTCGGATGCTTTCCTCGGCAACCGACCCCATCCAGGAGTTGACCCTCATGCGAATCGTAATGAACAGCTGTGCGCCGGACGGCACTTGGTGACATATCGAATCAATAGGGAAGATAACTCTGCCCCTTTGATCGCTCCTTGTGCGGATGACCTTCATGGGTGGTTCCACTCAACGCCAATCCGGGATATCGTAAATACCAGTTGTTGATACCCGCCCGGCCTCGATCTCGTTCGCAAACGCGTCTTGCTCACACGGCGAGTCATTGAGCTCTTTCAGTGTGGCCGCTCCAGAGTGGGGGCGGCTGTGGCGATTGACGACATTCGATTCGGGCTGCACCGGGATCTGCGGAAAATGCGCCAGGACTTCGGACGCGCGACGCCGCGCTCGACCGGCGCACGTGTGGACAGCGCTCGGTTGACGGTTTGCTGGTCGGTGTGAGTTCGCGTTCCGGCGGGTGTAGGAGGGGTGTCGCCACCTACGATCCGGCTCCTATTGATCCGAAACTCAAAGGGTTCTATTCGAGGGTGTAGCGGACGTGTGGGCCGCCGAAGTAGCCGCGGACGATGTGCGGCTGGCGTTGGCGGCGGTGGAAGAACCGGCGGGTCTCGGCGGCGAGTTGGGCCTGGTCGCGGGCCCGGCTGTGCATGGGCAGGCTGCGCTTGAGGTCGGCGTTGACCAGTTCGTCGGGGTTGAGCTCGGGCGAGTACGCGGGCAGGAAATGCAGTTCGATCCGGTCGGGGTGGTCGGCGAGCCGGGCTCGGACCTTGCGGGACCGGTGGGCGGAGTGGCCGTCCACGATGAGGTGCACCTTGCGGGCGAAGTGGCCGATGAGCCGGTCCAGGAAGCGGCACATCACGTCGGCGTCGAAGGTCTCGGTGAACACCATGAAGTGCAATGGGAACGCCCTGGCGTTCGCAGATCCGCATGATGCGGTGGGCGTGGGCCGCGGTGAAATCGTGCGCGCGGCCGGGCAGGGCCGGAGAGATCGACAGCAACTGCCCGACTGGGTCCGTCACCACCTACACGTTTACCCCGTGACGGCGGTGCTTGTGGGAGAAGTCGCTCCGGCTGTCGCCGACCCGGTCGCGCTCCCTCAGGGAGTCGTCGAGCAGGAAGCAGTCCGGATCTGCCTCGCGCAGGGTGTCAATCCCCTGGTTGCGTAGAGACGTTGGTTATGCGGCCCGGTCTTCCTGATCGGTCCGGGCCCGCGCTTCCTGGATGATCCGTTCGAACTCGACGGGCGGCTTCCCGCCGGCCGCGCTGTGACGGCGTTTCGTGTTGTAGAAGTCCGCGATCCACGTGTCGGTCTTCAGCCGGGCCCCGGTGCGGGTGGCGAAGGTGTGCCGGTGGATGTACTCGACCTTGAGGGCCGAGTGGAACGACTCCGCGGCGGCGTTGTCCAGCGCCGGCGCGACGCGCCCGATCGACTCCACCACGCCCTACCTGCCACACAGCTGCTGGAACGCCTCGGACGTGTACTCTCGCTGCCGCGGTCCGTATGGAAAATGACGCCGCCGACCTGGCCGCCCCGGGTCGCGATCGCTATCTGCAAGGCGGCGCTGACCAGCGCGTAGCCAAGGGCGCGGCGGGAGAAGGCGTCGTGGACGGATGCGAGGTAGAGCTTGCCCTCCCCGGTCTCGATCTCCGTCATGTCGCCCCACCACAAGACGTTGGGAGCGATGGCGTCGAACTTGCGTCGTACCAGGTCAGGAGAGGCTTTCCGCTTACCGGGGCGGGTCGGCGAACGACGTCGGCGAGGCGGCTCGCGGCCCTGCAGGCCCAGTTCGGCCATGATCTCGGCGACGGTGTTCTCGGATACCTGCCAGCCCACTTCCCGCAGGTCCAGCGTGATCCTCGGCGAGCCGTACGTCCGGCCCGAGCGGTCGAAGAAATAGCGGATCCTCGCGGCCAGCGACGCCCGCCTGGCCTCGCGCTTCGTCGGCTCGGACGGTCTGCGGCGCCACCTGTAAAACCACGCCTCCGACACGCCGAGTGACCGGCAGGAGGTGCGGTGCGGAACGTTGTGCACGGTCTTCTGGTCGCTGATCACCCCGACGAGGGCCGCCGGGGCCGCCACGGCTACTTCACCCATAAGAGTAGGGTCGGCCCGGGACGCGGGCCGACCTTGCGACCAGCCCGTTTCCCCGGGCCGCCCTCCGCACCCGCCGTGCCCGCTCCCGAGCAACGGGCGCTCCACAAGCCCCGATTGGGCGGTGCTCTTCAGCCGGTGCCGGGCCACGGAGAGGGGATCTTCGTTCCTCGGTAGAGGTAGCGGATGGTTTTCACCCTCGTGGGGTCGAACAGCCGCACCTCGTCCGTGACGGGCCACCAGCGGCCGCCGCAGTAGCGGCGGCGCAGGTCCTTCCAGGTGCGCCGGCGGAGCTTCCTTCGCAGCCACTTGATGACCCGCTGCCAGACGAAATGGCGCAGGTATCGGCAAGAGGCGTGCGAGACGCCGAAACGGAAGTAGGCGGTCCAGCCCCGCAGTACCCGGTTGAGGCGGTGCAGCAGGACTTCCAGCGGCGCTGGAGACGCCAGCCGAGGAAGGCCAGGCCCTCGTCGATGTGCGTGATCTTCTTCTTCTCCGGTGACAGGCGCAGGCTCATCGGGGAGAGCACCTCGGCCACCCAGTCACGGATGCGACTCGCATCCTCGCGGGTCCCGGCGACGAGCACGAGAAAGTCGTCCGCGTACCGGCAGATCCGGTAGTCGGGCTTGCCCGTTGCCCGCCGGTGGGCCCTGCGACTGCGGGTGGCTCCTGGTCCTCCCGGTCCCACCGCGATCGCTTCGTCCAGTACGGACAGGGCGATGTTGGAGATCACGGGTGACAAGATCCCGCCTTGCGGTGCACCGGTCCCCGATTCCTTCAACTCGGAGTCCAGTTCAGGATTTTCGTCAGGCCCTTTTCGCCGCAGATCCGTAGACGCGGCGCGCGTGGGAGGCATAGGCCCGCGGCCCGAGCAGGGGCATGAGCAGCCGTGGCACCAGCGGGGCGGGGGACAGTAGCAGCTTCACGACTTCAGGTGAGGCGAAGTAGGCCAGCATTCCGAAAATGATGGGCAGTCTACTCTTCGGCAGTCCGTTGATGGCATGATCGCCGATCTGGTGCCACTCGGGGACTGTGAGGTATCGGCCTACAACAGACAGCACCTCCTTCTCTTCGATACCGAGGTGCTCCGTCAGGGCGGCACCCAGGTCGACCAGCAGGTCCGCCAGGTGTTCACCATCGGCGGTGCCGGCCTCACGGCGCCAGGCCTCAAGCGCCTTGGCGCCCTCGGTGATCAGAGCGTCGATCCGTACATGCTGATCATCCATCAGTTGCAGGGTCGGGTGCAGATCGGCCGGCGCCCGCTCCAGGAGTTTGGGCCACAGCAGGTCGTCCTCGCCCTTGTGGTGGAGATGCAGGAAATCCTGGATCAGTTCGATGTGGTCGGCAACGACCTTGGCGCGAGCGATATCGCCCGCCGGAACTCCACGAACCAGGTCAGGCATCCGGTCGAAGGCATCGCGGAAGGCCTCATGCACGACAAGCATGTCGCGCACGTCCACTTGGCCACTTGATTTGTCGAACAACAGTCTCTTCTTTCTTGATGGCAAACCGAGATACGAGTCGGAGACGGCGCCTTACCTGCCCCCGCGAAAAGGCGCACCGGCACCAGGGGAGTGCACCCCCCCATGAACCAGGAGCGTCGGATAGGGAACCGCTGGTAGTTACGGAAATCTCACCCGCGGTGCGGACAACTCCAGCGCGCAGTTGGGAGCCTAGAACAGGCTGCACACACTGTCCAACTGTATGTGCAATGTGGTTTGGTGGACGCAGCACCACCCATGCGACGATGGCTCCCGCGTGATGGGTAGGCGATCACCGTGTGGGTGTGCGCGGGCGGGTGCCCGGGGCGTGCATCCGGTGACGGCTTCCGCTCCCTGCGCAAAGGGCAGGCCACCGTGCAAAGCTCCCTGGTGAACGGCCAGTTCAACCCGGGAGGTGCCCGATGGCCTTGTCCCGGTCTGACCTGCAACGCCTGCACTCCCTCAAGCGCCGCGCGGCTACCGCGACCCGGTCTGTGCCCATCCCGCCGCAGTTCGTACGCATGCTCCGCGCACACATTGAACGCTTCGGCGTGGCGCCGGACGGCCGACTGTTCCGGAACGAGGCCGGCAACTATGTGGACGCAGCTGTATATGGCACAACGTGGGCGCGGGCACGGAAGTACGTCCTGACCCGTACAGAACTCGCCTCCAAGCTGGCCAAGCGGCCCTACGATCTCCGGCACGCCGGGATCTCGTTCTGGCTGTACTCCGGTGTGGACCCCGCCGAGTGCGCTCGTCGCGCGGGCCAGAGCATTGAGGTCCTCTTCCGCCACTACGCCAAGTTCCTGGACGGCGTCCGAGAGCAGGCCAACCGCCTCATCGAGCAGTCCATGCAGGAGTGGGGCCGTGTCAGCCAGGGCGCGGAGTCTGAAGGGTGAGTCGGGGTTGGTCCGTGACTGGTCCGGAAGTACTGGTCAGGATCGGGACAGCGGTGGGAGGAACTGGGAGTTATGACGTAAGGCGGTCCCTGCTCTGGGCGGGCCGAGAGGAAGGCGCCTGGCGGGCAAAAGCCCAGGTCAGGCGCCTTTTTTCGTGCCTCTAGAAGAAGCCCAGCTTCTTCGGCGAGTACGACACCAGCAGCTTCTTCGTCTATTGGTGGTACACCGTCGATGTGGGATCTGACCAGCGTAAACGCGGAACGCAAAGGGAGGTGGCCAGGATCCGGCCCGGGTGTGGTCCGGATCATGCCCTCTGTTTTGGTCGATCCGGAACGGCACTGGTCTCAGGCAGCGCGGTGAGGCGTCGTACACGGGACCGAGAGCCGTGCACGACGCCGCCCCCCTTCAGAACATCAGCCCTTGACGGGGCCGCCGTTGATGGCGACGCGCTGGCCGTAGCGGGCGTATGGGTAGTAGTCGTACGTCGCGTGGTGCTGGACGCACCGGTTGTCCCAGAAGACGAGCGTGCCCGGGGTCCAGCGGACGCGGCAGTGCAGGACCGGCCTGCGGGCGATGATGTCGAAGAGCACGTCGAGCAGGGCCCGGCTCTCGTCGGGGGAGAGCTGCGGGATGCGGCTGGTGTAGGCCTTGTTGACGTACAGCAGTTTGCGGTCGGTCTCGGGGTGCCGGGCGACGAGGGGGTGTTCGCTCTTGGGGACGACGTAGTCCGCGGGCAGTGGGTATCCCGCCAGGGCCTGCGCGCCGTCGTGTATCGCGGTCAGCGGGTCCAGCAGGGCGCGCATCGCCGGTGAGAGCATGTCGTAGGCGAGGTGCATGTTGGCGAAGAGGGTGTCCCCGCCGCATCCCGGCTCGGGTGTCTCGGTGATGTAGAGCATCGACCCCAGGGACGGTTCGGCGTCGGCGGTGCCGTCCGCGTGCCAGCCGTTGCCCGCCACGTTCGCCGAGGCCGACGTCGTACGGATCTCCAGGATGTAGGGATCGTCCTCGGGCGGCGGCGGGTTGACGGCGCGCAGTTCGCCGAAGGCGGCGGCGAAGCGCTTGTGATGCTCGGCGGTGATCGTCTGATCGCGGAAGACCAGGACGTGGTGGTCGCGGAATGCGGCCCGGATCTCTTCCAGTTGCTCCGCCGGGATCTCCTGTGACAGGTCGACGCCTGAGACTTCCGCTCCCAGAACGGGAGTGATCCGCTCGACGGTGAGCGTCCGGTAGGGGTACGCCGGACGAGTGGTCACCGCTTCCAGCGCTTCGAGTTCGTATGACTCCATGTCAACCTCCAGAGGCGGGGCGGGGTTTACAGGTCAGCGGTACCGGGAGCACCGGCACCCGGGGACGCCAGCGTCGCCCTGATGGTCTCGGCCACCGTGTCCACGTGGGGTGCCGCGACGATGCCGTGGTGGTCCGTGGGCAGATACCTGCGTACGGCGGACGGAGGCAGGCAGGTGTTCCACTGCCGGTCCGGCTCCTGAGGGTCTGCGGGGGTGGGCATGCCCGCCGTGGGGTGTTCGGCCAGCCACAGATACGTGGGGACGGAGACGAGTGGCCGTACGCGATGTTCCCCGAGGCTGCGCAGGTTCGCGCGGCAGCAGCGGGCCAGCCTCTCGGCGTACGCCTGTGCGTGCTCGGGCGGCAACGAGGAGGCGCCGGCGCCGAGTTCGGCGGCGAACACCCTGTCGAGGTGAGCCTCGTCGTAGGCGGCGACCAGCGCTTTTGCCTCGGGCGGTGGCGGATCCAGAAGGTAGAGCGCCTCCAGTGGCCGGCCGGCCGACTCGGCGAGACCCGCCATCTCCATCGCCACACGGGCGCCGTAGGACCATCCGGCCAGGTGAAGCCGGTGGTCCGGTCCGCCGAAGCGCTCACGTAGCTTCGCGTCGTAGTGATGGGCCCGCTCGGTCAGTGACCACGCGGGCATCCCGGTGTCGCGGAGTGCCGGGTCGGCGATGAGGCACACCGTCGGCGCGGGGCCGAGCGCTGCCACCAGGGAGCGGTAGGCCTGGATGTCTCCGCCCACGGGGTGCACCAGGCACAGGACGGCCGAACCGGTTCCCTCCTGCCAGATGTCGAGGACGACCCGGGAGGTGCCCCCGGCCGCCTCGGTGGTGGGCTCGGCGGAGGTGAGGGCCGCCTCGATGTGTTTCAGGATCTCCGTGAGGCTGACGCGGTGGCTGAAGGAGGCCAGGTCGAACTCGACGCCGTAGTCGTCCTCGATCCGGGCGATCAGGCTGATCAGGGTCAGCGAATCGGCGCCCAGGTCGTAGAGGGAGTCCTCCGGGTCCAGTTCGTCCACGCCCAGCAGATCCTGGATCGACCGGGCCATGGTGTCCGCCCGCTCTCCGGAACCGCCGACGCCGGAGGCTTCCTCCTCTGTGTCCGTCGGGTGCACCGGTCCGGAACGCGAGGACGGGGCCGCGATCCCGGTCGGAGCGTAGAAGGCCCGGGAGACATCGATGTCGGTGGTGGACACGAGGAGTTGAGGCAGTTGCAGGGCCAGGGCATGCGCGAAGACCGCTTTGCCCTCCTCGGCGGTCAGGCCGACTGTGAGGTGGGCCTGATGGCGGCTGTCCGGGTTGATGACCCGGGTCGCCATTCCGGTCTCGCTCCAGATGTCCCAGTCGATGCCGATCCGGACGGTCGTCTCCGTCTCGGTGGCCCGGTGGTGGGCGAAGCCGTCGAGGAGGCTCGCGCCGGCCGCGTAGTCGCTCTGGCCGACACCGCCGAGCAAGGCGGACATCGAGGAGCAGTAGACCGCGATGTCCGGGCGGAAGGCTCCGATCAGGTGCTCGACGACGAGTGCGCCCCGCTCGCGGACCGCGGCGGCGTCGCGCATCTCGGTGGCGTCACGTCGTACGAGCAGCGCGCCGTGTCCGAGACCGGCCGCGTGGATGACGCCGTCCAGCCGTGACGTGTGGCTGGCGACGGCCGCCGCCACATCGTGGACGGGCATGGTCGCGAGATCCGCCGGGACGAGGCCGATGCGGTGGGCCCAACCGTTCAGCTCCTCGGGCAGCCGCGGGTTTCTCGACAGCAGCAGAACGCGACCGCGAGTGTGTTCGAGCAGCCAGGCGGCGATGGCGCGGCCTATGCCGCCCGTGCCGCCGAGCACCAGGTGGACGGTGTCCGCTCCGGCCGGTACGAGGGACCGCGTCCCCTCCGGTTCCGGTACGGGTACGGTGCCCGGCCGCCACCAGTAGCCCTCTCGCAGCGCGAGCTGGCGCGGTAGATCCGGTCCGTCGGGATGACCGGATTCACGTGTTCCGGCGATGACCGAGGCCACGTGTCCGGCCCAGCGGGTGAGGTCGCCGTCGGGGAGGTCGAGCCAGTGGCCGGTCAGGGCGGACTCCTGAGGGGCGACCTCGACCGGCCCGGAGAGGAGCGCCAGTTCGGGTCTGTCCACTGTGCCTGTCACGGGCCGGGCGCCGTACGAGAGCCACCACACACGGGGGGAGCTGTTTCGCCCGGCAAGGGCCTGGGCCAGGGCGGCCGTGCTGTCCAGGCAGGTGTGACGGGCGTGTTCCAGGGTGCCGGGACCGACCGGCCCCGTCACGTCGAGGGGCAGGGCGTGCACCCACTCCGTGTCGGCGGACGCGGGGAAACCGTCCTCGGACAGCGCGTCGAGCAGCCGGCGCACGGACGCCGGATCGGCGGGGTCCACGGCGTAGGCGTTCGGTCCTCTGCGGGCGAAGGCGCCGGCCGGGTGCACCCGTATCACCCGCGATGCCACCGCCTCGAAGGGCGTGAGCGCTGTCCGCGGAGTGTTCTCGGACGCCACGACGACCACGGTGGACGCCCGGCCGGCCGGCACGCCGGTGTCCGCGACGGTGGCACGGCGCAGCCGGACCCAGTGCGGCTGGTGCAGCCAGTTCTTCCGGGGAAGCCGCCGGGGTGTGGCGGCCGGGACCTCGCGCGGCTTCTCGGGCAGCCGCTCGAAGTCGTATTCCGTGAGGGAGAAGGACGGGGGCGGGAAGTCCCAGGGCGCCGGAGCGGAGCCCGACCCCCAGTCGACCGGGCGTCCGGCGGCCCAGTCCGCGGCGAGGTCGTGGGCCGTGCGACCGGCCGCGGAGACCGTTACGGCGTCCGGGTCCGCGGTACCGGGCGGCACCGCTCCCGCGGCCACCGCGCGCAGCCAGCGCCCGGCCGCGGCGGCGTCCGTCACGGGTGCCGCGGCCCGCAGGCGGCGAGCGCCCCGCCCGGCCTGGAGATGACGCAGCACGAACTCGTAACGCTCCGGGTGGAGTTGGAGGTAGTCGGCGATCCGCGCGGCGTCGGCGGCGAGGGCGTCCGCCGTGGCGGCCGACAGCACCAGGCACGCGGGTACCTCGCCGGTCGCCACCGGTCCGGGCGCGGTGTCCTTCTCCACGATGACGTGGGCGTTGGTACCGCCGATCCCGAAACTGCTGACCGCGGCCACCCGTTCGCGTCCCCCGGGCCAGGGCGTGGCCTCGGCCGGGACGTAGAAGGGAGCGGGATCGGGGCCGATCTCGGGGTTGAAGGCACGGAAGTTGAGATTGGGCGGGAGCGTCCCGTGGTGCACGGCGAGGACCGCGCGGACGAGGCCCACCACACCGGCGGCCGCGCCCATGTGGCCGAGCTGGCTCTTGACGGAGCTCAGCGCGCAGCGGCCGGACTCGCTGACGTCGAACGCCTGCCGAAGCGCTCCCACTTCGATCGGGTCGCCGAGCCGGGTACCGGTGCCGTGTGCCTCCACATAGCCGAGGTCGGCGCCCGCGCGTCCGGCGCGGGACAGGGCGGTGCGGATCGCCTCCCGCTGTCCGGCGAGGGACGGCGCGGTGTAACTCATCTTCGCCGCACCATCGTTGTTGATCGCGGAGCCGGTGACGAGTGCGTAGACGGTGTCCCCGTCGCGCCGTGCCCGCCGCAGCGTCTTGAGGACCACCACGCCGACGCCGCTCGCGCCGACCGTGCCGGTGGCGTCGTCGCTGAAGGGCCGGCAGTCGCCGTCCGCGGAGAAGATGTGCTGCGGACGGTAACGGTAGCCGCCGGTCAGCCCGGGGTCGATGAGCACTCCTCCGGCGAGCATCACGTCGGCCTCGCCCTGCCGGAGCAGACCGGCGGCGAGGTGCACGGCGACCAGAGAGCTGGAGCAGGCCGTCTGGGCGCTGAAGACGGGGCCGGTCAGCCCGAGGTGGTACGCCACCTTGGTGGCCAGGAAGTCCTTCTCGTGGTGGAGGGCGAGCTGGAAGGCGTCCGGCAGTCGGTCGGGGTCCGCCTCGCGCAGCAGGGACTGGAAGTAGGTGTTCTCCCCGGCGCCCGCCACCAGGCCCACCCGGGTGGCCGAGGTGTTCGCCACTCCGGCGTGGGCCAGGGCCTGCACGCCGGCCATCAGCAGGTGACGCTGCTGGGGGTCCATCAGACGTGCCTCTTGAGGGCTGATGCCGAAGTGGCCCGGGTCGAAGTCGAGCATGCCGTCGATCGTGCTGTGCGCGCCGACGACTCCTTCCTGCGCGTCGAGGCGGCGGATTCCGGTGCCGCCGGAGACCACCAGCTCCCAGAAGGCGGCCAGGTCCGCGGCGCCGGGCACCCGTACCGCCATGCCGACGACCGCGATCGGCTCGCCGGGTTCAGGGGCCTGGTCGTGCTCCGCGGCCGATGGGGTGAGCGGCCGCGGGGCGGTGAGGTGGCGGGCCAGGGAGCGGACGGTGACGTGCTCGAACAGATCCGCGACGCTGAAGCGCAGACCGAGTGCCGTAGTGCAGCGCAGGTGGAAGCGCATCAGGGCGAGACTGGAGGCACCCGCCTCGAAGAAGGTCTGGTCCGGTGCGATCACCGACCCGGTGACCTCCTCGAAGGCGGCGGTGAGGCGCTTCTCCTCGGCCGACAGGCCCGTGCGGGTGAGCGCGGAACGGCGTATCTCTTCCCCCGGTGCCCGGACGGCCGACTGCCGGTCCAGCTTGCCGCTGGGTGTGCGGGGCAGTCTCTCCAGCCTGCGGAAGCGGTCCACCCGTACGTAGGAGGGCAGCAGGGCGGACAGATGCGTGGTCAGCTCGTCGGCGGACGGCGTTTCGCCACGGACTTCCAGGTCGGCCGTCAGCCGGTCTCCGTCACGTGTGACGACGGCGTTGACCACCGCCGGATGGCGCAGCAGGGCCGCCTCGACGGAGCCGAGCTCGAGCCGGTGCCCGCTCAGTTTGATCTGCTGGTCCTCGCGGCCCGCGTAGTGCAGCAGGCCCTCGCGGTCGAAGAACGCCCGGTCACCGCTGCGGTAGAACAGGCCCGCGCCGGGGAGTTCGACGAAACGGGTGTCGTCCGGTGCGGGTTCGTCGAGGTAGCAGCGGGTGGCCATGGTGCCGCCGATCAGCAGCTCGCCGGTGCGCCCGGTCGGGACCGGGTCGCCCTGGGCGTCCACCACACGCAGATCGGCGCCTGCCACCGGGCGTCCGATGGCGGGTCGCTCGGGCCACTGGCCGGGATCTCCCTCCAGACACAGGGCGCTCACCACATGGGTCTCGGTCGGCCCGTAGTGGTTGAACAGACGCGCGCCGGGGAGTCCGGCGAACCAGCGCCGGATGCTGTCCGTGCATACCAACTGCTCGCCAGCGGTGACCACTTCGCGCAGCCGGGAGGGATACCGGTTCAGGCGGACGGCGTACTCGGCGAGCAGGTGCAGGGCCACATAGGGCATGAAGATCCGCTCGGCGCCCGCGGAGTCCAGCCGGTCCAGGAGCGCGGGCACGTCCTGACGCCACTCGGGACGAACGAGTTGGAGGGTGCCGCCCGTGCACAGCGTCCCGAAGATCTCCTGGAAGGACACGTCGAACGCCAGCATCGAGAACTGCTGGGTGGCCGCGGGGGCGGTCAGGCCGCCGGGACCGGACTGCCACCTGATCAGGTCGCACAGTGTGCGGTCGTGGATCTGCACGCCCTTGGGGACGCCGGTCGAGCCGGAGGTGAACAGGATGTACAGGGGGCGGGCGCCGTCGTGTGTCGGCACGTCGTCCGGGCGTCGGACGTAGGGCTGCCCGTCGTACGGCTCGCTCGTGCCGTCGCTCTTCAGGGGTGGTACGACGAGGTGGCGCACCACACCGTCCGGGAGCAGCGTGTCCAGCGTCGGCGAGCCGTCCTGCGTGGCCAGGACGCACAGCGGGTCGATCTGTTCCAGGACGCGGCGCAGCACGTCGGGCGGGTAGGAGGGGTCGAGGGGGACGACGGTGACGTTCAGCCGTGCCAGCGCCAGCAGTGCCACCACGTGTTCGACGGAGGGATCCAGGTACAGGGCCGCCCGGCAAGGGCTGCCGTCGGCCGGGATCGGGTAGCGGTCGGCCAGTTCCGTGGCGAGTGCGGCGGCCCGGGCGTCCAGGGCCGCGTAGCTCAAGGTGACGCCGTCGGCCGTGACGACGGCGGGGGCGTCCGGAGTGCGGGCGACCTGCCGGCCGAAGCCTTCGGCGATCGTGCTGAAGCCGGATTCCGGGGCGGGTCCGCGCCCGTGCTCCGGAAGGGAGCGCCGGTACGGCACGACGAGCTCCCGGGCGGTGGCGCGGCCACCGGCCGCGAGCGCGTCCACGCCCCGCCGGAACAGCTCCGTCATCGCCTCGACGTCCTCGCCGTTGAACCGGTCCTCGGCGTACTCCCACAGCACGTCGAGTCCGTCCCCGTGCTCGACCACGGAGACCGTCAGCGGGCACTTGGCCTCCGGCGACGCCCACCACAGGGGGCGCAGGGCGCAACCGGGCAGCCGCAGCGCCCCGAAGTCGGTGTTCTCCAGGACGAACAGAAAGTCGAACGGCGTGCTGTCGCCGACGCCCTCCCAGCCGGTCAGGACGTCCGTGAGCGCCACGTCCTGGCAACCCAGTACCCGCCCTGTGTCGGTCCCGGTACGGGCGAGGTGCGAGCACAGGTCCTCACCGGGCGCGACGGTCAGAGGCAGCAGCACGGTGTTCGCCATCATGCCCGTGCTGTTCTCGAACTCGAGCACCGGGCGACCCGCGACCGGGGCGGCGACGCGCGGGCGGACCAGGCCGGTCACACCGTACAGGCACCAGGAGAACACGCTCAGCAGGACCTGGAACCGGGTCAGTCCGAACTCGGCGCACAGCTGGTCCACTTGGGCCCGCCGAACGACGTCGAGCGACGTGTGCAGCAGGTGCGCCCGCGGTGCCGGATCCGCGTCCTGGGCAGGCAGCGGCTCCAGGGGCTCCAGCGGCTCCTCCAAACCCCGGTAAAACGTGAGGAGTTCATCGCGCTGCGCCTGGTAGGCAGGGCTCGTGAATCGGTCGCTCTGCCAGACGGCGAAGTCCAGCGGGGTCGGAGCGGGTGCCTCGGGCCGGCCGCTTTCGGCGTAGGCGGCCGACAGGTCGTGCAGCAAGATGCTCAACGACCAGCCGTCCACGGCGATGTGGTGCAGGTGAAGCAAGAGCGTGCCGCCGTCGTCACGCGGCAGCCAGCAGGCTCGGAGCATGCGGGGGACGGCGAGGTCGAAGGGCTCGGCGAAGAAGGTGTCGGCGAAGGCGTGCGCCTCTTCCTCGTCCCAGGCATGCTGGGGGCCCGGTTCGTGCCAGGGGTCGTACGGTTCGCCGACGGTCTGCTCCAGGCCGTCCGGCCCGAGGCCGAAGCTCGTCCGCAGCGCCTCGTGGCGTGTCACCAGGCCGCGCAGCGCTCGCCGGAGGCCGACGGTGTCGACGGGTCCGTCCACGCGGAAGACCTGGTTGACGGAGTAGGCCCGGGAGCCCGGGGTGCGGCGCTGCAGCAGCCACAGCCGCTGCTGTTCGCTGGTGGCGGGCGCCGAGCGGGCGCCGGAGACCACCGGTGCCGGCAAGGCGCTCTTCTCGCCGGGACGGACCGTGGCGACCGCCTGGACGACGGCGGCCAGGTCGCCGTGCAGGACGGCCGCCTGGGACAGCTCGCGGCCCCATCGCTGTCGTACGGCGAAGCAGAACCGCAGCGCCTTCAACGAGTCACCGCCGCTGGCGATCCACCGGTCGCCGAGCCCGAGGCCGGTGGTGCCGAGTATCTCCTCGGCCAGTTCGACGACCCGGCACTCCGTCTCCGTCATGGCCGGTCCCTCGGCGCCGGGGGAGGCGGGTCGCCAGGGCCGGTCGGCCTGCCGCAGCAGGGCGGCCTCGTCGATCTTGCCGTTGGAGTTGAGCGGCAGCTCGGCCACGAGATGAATCTGGTGGGGGCGCATGTAGGCGGGCAGGTGGGCCGCCAGGTGGCTGTCGAACTCCTCGTAGGACAGTTCCTGACGGAGGACGACGAACGCCAGCAGTTCGTTGGGCCCCTCCTGGCCCGCGCGGCGCGTGCACACATGAGCCCGTTGGACCGCCGGGTGGGTGAGAACGCGCCGTTCCACCTCGCCGGGCTCGATCCTGAAGCCGCGGACCTTGACCTGGCGGTCGGTTCGGCCGACGTACTTCACCAGGCCCTCGTCATCCACCCGTACGAGGTCACCGGTGCGGTAGTACCGTTCCGCGCCGCCGTCCAGCCATGCGAGCCGCACGAAGCGCCGCTCGGTTTCCTCGGGGAGGTTGCGGTATCCGGCGGCGAGCCCGGCTCCGCTCAGCAGGAGTTCGGCGACCTCACCGGGTGCGGCCACCCGCTCCTGGCCCGGCACGACCAGGACGGCACCGGTCTGCGGCAAGGGGCGGCCGATCGGCACCACGGCCCCGTCGAAGTCCCGGGGGATCGGGTGGCACAGGGCGAAGGTGGTGGACTCCGTTGGCCCGTATACGTTGAACAGGCGGGTGCCGCTGTCGGCGTTGTCCCGGTACCAGCGGCGCATCACCTGGGGGGTGAGCTGCTCACCGCCCACAAGAACCTCGCCGGCCGCGGCGAAGCAGTCCGGCACAGCCGTGACCATCGCGTTGAACAGCGCCGTGGTGACGAAGAGGGTGTCCACCCCCTCGTGCCGCAGTGCCGCGGCGAGCCGCTCGGGAGTCCGCACGTCCCCGTCGCTCAGGACCACGCAGCAGCCACCGGTCAGCAGGGGCACCCAGACTTCGAAACTCAGCGCGTCGAACGCCGGATTCGCCAGGCAGGCATAGCGCAGACCGGGCTCGACGCGGATGTAGCCGGGTTGTGCCAGTCGCCGGACCCCGGCGTCACGGACCTCGACTCCCTTGGGCTGCCCCGTCGTTCCGGAGGTGTAGAACAGGAAGGACACCTCGCCGGGGGCGGACGGTGCCTCCACGGCTTCAGCGGTGTCCGGGAGTTCGGGCAGAAGGGCGGCCGCGGCGAGCGCCTTCACGTGCTGCGGGAGCCCGGTGACGCTCTCGGTCGTCTCGTGCACCAGGGCGACCGCAGCGGAGTCCCGGAGGATGAACTGACGGCGTTCCGCGGGGCTCTGCGTGTCGAGGGGCACGACCTGCGCCCCCAGCCGCAGAATGCCCAGCATCACGCAGACCAGCCGCCACGACCGCGGCAGCGCCACCGCCACGGCCTGCCCCGCGGTGACACCCAGGCGCCCCAGCTCCTGGGCGACGCCGGCGGCCGTCACGTTCAACGTCGCGTAGTCGAGGCCGACTTCGCCGTCGACGACTGCCTCGGCGTGTGGTGTGCGAAGAGCCCGGCGGTGAATCTCCAGGGCTATCCCGGCCGGGGCGCTCACGTCCTCGGCCACGTCGGTGGGGGACGTTTCGACGTGCGGTTTCATCGTGCCTCCGACGTGCCGGAAGGTGTGGTGCACTCCGTCTCGCCCTGGCCGGGGTCGGAGGCCAGCCGGTGCAGTTCGGCGGTGAGGACGGCGGCGACGCGGGGCAGTTCGTCGCTCTCCAGCATGTCCCAGTGACCGCAGGCGACCGGCTCGACCACGAACTCGCCGCTGACGCGATGCCGCCAGAACGCGCGTAGACGAGCGGCGGCGTTCTCGACGTCCGCTTCCTCGTCCTCCACGGCCGTCGCCTGCATCAGCACGACACGGGCGGGCGATCGGGGTACGGCGTAGTCGCGCCCTGTCTCGCGGTGGTGGTTGTAGACGTTCAGGTACCGGGCCACCTGGTCGTCGTCGATGCCCGGGTACATGCCGTTGAAGCGCACCAGCTTCTCCCGGAATTCCGCCATGCCGACCGGCGCGATCGCGGCGCGCTGCTCGTCGTCCTGGGCACCGTGGGTGTCGAGGAGGACCACACTCACTCTCTCGTGTCCGGCCGCCACCAGGCGGCGGCCCATCTCGTACGCGATCAGACCGCCGTAGGAGAGCCCGCACAGCACCAGTGCCTCGTCGGCGCGGGGACCGACGAGCCGCAGATACTCCTCGGCCATCGCCTCGACACCGGGCAGGGTGGACTCGCCGGGATTGATGCCGGGCGCCTGAAGCCCCACCACGCCGATGTCGTCGGCCAGTTCGGCGGACAGCGGCAGGTAGCAGAACGCGGTGCCGCCGGCGGGGTGCACACACACCACACGCTGCCGGCCGCCGCCCGCACGGAATTCGACCAGGTTGCCGGGTTCCGCGGACCGCGCGGTGTCGCCCCCGTTGCCGCGCACCCGCTCGGCGAGCGCCTCGATGGTGGGGTGCAGCATGACGTCCCGGACGGGCAGGGCGACGCCGAGTTCCTCCTGGACGGCGGACGCCATCTTGATCGCCGATATCGAAGTGCCGCCCAGCTCGAAGAAGTTGTCACCGATACCGATGTCCGGGTGCAGCAGCACCCCGCGCCAGACCCGGTACAGCGCCATCTCCACATGGTCGCGGGGCGCCGCCGTGTTGACCTGCCCGGCGCGGGTTCCCGCCGCGGCGCGCAGCACCTCGGTCCGGTCCACCTTGCCGCTGCGGTTCAACGGCAGCCGCGGGAACTCGGCCACCACGGCGGGGATCATGTAGTCCGGCAGCCGGTCCTTGAGGGCCGCACGCCACTCGTACGGCAGCCGGGTGGCTCCGGCGTCACAGCCCACGCCGGCGACCAGGCGGGGGCCGCCGGGGGCGTCGCGGTCGGCCAGGGCGACGGCCTCCCGCACCCCGGGGACCGCCACCAGCGCCGCCTCGACCTCGCCGGGTTCGATACGGAATCCGCGCAGCTTGAGCTGGTCGTCGCGGCGGCCGACGTACTCTGCATTGCCGTCCGGCAGCCAGCGCGCCAGGTCGCCCGTGCGGTAGAGGCGTTCACCGGGGACGAACGGGTCGGGCACGAAGAGTTCGTCGGTGAGGTCGGGGCGGTTCAGATATCCACGGGCCAGACTCGCTCCGCCGAGGTAGACCTCTCCGGGAACTCCCACGGGCACCGGACGCATTCGGTCGTCGAGCAGGTACAGGCGTGTGCCACGCAGCGGCCGCCCGATGGGACACGACCGCTCGTACGGCTGGGGGTCGGTGTAGGCGGTGGAGTAGAGCGTGGCCTCGGTCGGGCCGTAGCCGAAGCAGATGCGCAGGCCGGGCAGCAGCTCACGCATGCGGTGCAGGGTGCTCTCCGGCAGGGATTCCACTCCGGTCAGGAGCTGACGCAGGCTCGATCCGGCCAGGCGTGCGGCCGGATCCTCGCCGATCCACAGGACGTAGGACGGAGGCAGAAACGCCTGGGTGACCTTCCGTTCGCGCATCCAGTCCAGCAATGCCCGTGGGTCTCCACGGAGTTCGTCGGGAACCAGGTGGAGCACGGCGCCGGTGGCCAACGGGACGAGGAGTTCGTGCACCGACGCGTCGAAGCCGATGCTCGACCAGGCGGAGGACGCCTCGCCGGGGGCGTCCCCCATGAGTTCGCGCCAGTGGTCGAAGAGATTGACGACACTGGCGTGCGTCACCGCCACGCCCTTGGGGCGGCCGGTCGACCCCGAGGTGTAGATGACGTAGGCGAGCCGGGTCCGGTCCGTGTCGACGGCCGGTGCCTCGTCGTGCGCCCCCTCTGCCTCCACCTTCGCCAGGTGCTCCCACAGCCGCCCGCGGTCGTCCGCGGTGTCCCTCTCGTCGGTCAGCACGAGGACCGGTGCGGCGTCGCTCACCATGGCGCCGAGCCGATCCGGGGGCTGGCCGGGGTCGAGGGGCAGGTAGGCGGCTCCGGACTTGAGGATCCCGAGCACGCCGATGACGAGTTCGGTCGTACGTCCGGCGTGCAGGCCCACCACACGATCGGGACCGGCACCGCGGGCGATCAGTGCATGGGCGAGACGGTTGGCCCGGCGGTCGAGTGTCGCGTAGTCCAGCTCCGCGTCATCGGCCACCACCGCACACTGCCCGGGGCGTTCTCGGACCTGCGCGGCGAAGCGCTCCAGTACGTCCGCCGACGCCGGGTCGGCCACGGTGGGCCCTGTGCTGAAGTCGGCGAGGAGCGCCAGCTGTTCGTCCTCGTCGAGCAGGGTCAGGTCGGCGATCTCGGCATCGGGCCGCTCGGTCATCAGGCGCAGGACGCGCAGGAATTGACGTGTGTACCGTTCGATCGTCGCCCGATCGAAGAGGGCCACCGCGTAGTCGATCTCGCCGGTGAGGTGCCGCCCCTCGTCTGCCAGGGCCAGGACCATGTCGAACTTCGCGGGTACGTGGGCGGCGTCCTCCCGTAACTCGACCTGAAGGCCCGGAAGTTCGAGTTCCTTCCGCATGGAGGGGACCCAGGCGAACCCGGTCTGGAACAGGGCTGTGTAGGAGGGGCTCCGCGGTGGGTTGACCAGTTCGACGACTCGTTCGAAGGGGAGATCGACGTGCTTGAGGGCGTCACGGATCCGCTGGTTCACCCGCTTCAGGGCATCCCTGATGCTGGGGGAGCCGGAGAGATCCGCGCGCAGGGCGAGGGTGTTGACGAAGAAGCCGATGAGGCCCTCGACGTCGCCGCGTCGGCGGTTCGACGTGGGGGCGCCGACAACGATGTCGTCCTGCCCGGAGAGCAGGGACAGCAGCACGGACCAGCCGGTGAGGACGGTCGCGTAGACGGAGACATCGTTGTCTTCGGCCAGCGCGCGCAGAGCTCGCGTCAGATCCTCGTCGACGGTCACGGGCAGCCGATCGCCGTGGAAGCCCTGTTCGGGCGGGCGGGGCCGATCGGTGGGAAGGGAGATCACGGCGGGGGTGCCGGCCAGTGCGGTGGTCCAGTAGTCGGCGTGTGGGGCGGGCTCGTCTCCGGACATCCACTCCCACTGCCAGCGCGTGTAGTCCCTGTACTGCCAGGTGAGTTCGGGCAGCGGGATGTCCTGCCCCCGCTGAAGGGCGGAGTACATCACGCCCAGCTCTTTCAGTAGCAGGGAGCGGGACCAGCCGTCGAAGATGATGTGATGCGCCATCAGGATCAGTACGTGATGGTGCGGTTGGAGCGCTATCAGGCAGCCGCGCACCATGGGCTCCTCGCCCAGGCGGAACGGGGTGCCCTCCACCTCCGACCGTATGCGCGCGAATCGTTCGGCCCCGTCCGGCAGTCCCGTCAGATCCTCGAAGGTCACCGGGAACCCCGTGTCCGGCGGATCGACGACTTGAAGAGCCGAACCCTCGAAGGGGACCAGTCGGGTGCGCAGGGCCTCGTGCCGGGCCGTGAGCAGATGCAGCGCCTTGATGAGCAGGCCCCGGTCCAGCGGTCCCCGGATATCGAAGGGCATCGGCTCGTTGTAGGCGGCGCTGGCGTCTCCGTCCATGCGTGCCATGACCCACAGACGCTCCTGCGCCAGCGACAAAGGCGCGGGTTTTATCTCTTCGCCGGAATGATTACTGACTGCGATTCGGGGTAAAAACACGGGTTACCCTTCACGAGAAGAGAACGCGGCGAAAATCGGATAAAGCGTGAGCGGCTATCCGGCCTGGTCAACGCTGTTCTATGAAGTTGGGCGAGGTGCCTGCGGAGTGGCGATTGCGGACGGCTCTGTTTATCCGGCCGTCCGCATGGTGGCCCATTTCCGTTGATGCTAAATGCGCTTCGATTGGGCGGTCAACGGTGACCAACGCCACACCGATTCAGTGATGGAATACTGTTTGCGCTCGGCCTGCGACATTAAGGGGTCAATGGTTCACTTCGGTCGTGCCGCGCTCTCCCCGTCGGGGACGGCGTATCCGGAGACAGAAGGCCATCGCAAGGTCAAGACCACGGAGTCGTCCTCGGCGAACCAGGAGTGATCCACCCCCTGGCCCCAGACGACGTAGTCGCCCTGCTGCTCCAGCAGCACGCTGCGGCCGGGGAACTCCATACGGAAGCGTCCGGTGATGAGAACCAGCAGAGCCGTCCGCACCTCACCCTGCACCCACTGCGCTCGTTGCTCACCGCGTGGATGGACACCCCATTTCACCTCGACGGCGTCACTGTGGCGGGGATCGCCCTGCTCCATGAAATGCCCGAGCAGCCATCCCCGGTTCACTGTCGCGTCCTTGCCCGCACTGCCTACGTACACGCCGTCATCCATGAGCCCGAACGCTAGTGCCGCGGCAGGCAACGTTTGCCCGTCAAGGAGCGGCGTCCGGTGCGTGCTCTCGGTGTGCCGGCCGGAAGTCCTCGTACTGGACGT
>NZ_JBFAKW010000112.1:0-18050 GCF_040655955.1 Streptomyces sp. NPDC050263
GGCCTCGTTTCCGACCGCACCGCCGAGCGGTGATCGCCCACCAGCCAACCCGCCAGGCCGGCACACCCCGACCTCAGTCGCGCACCACGTCGTAAGCGGCGGTGGCCTGGAGGCCGAAGAAGACGGCGAGCGCCCAGGCGGTACGGCTGCGGGTGATGCGCAGCGGGGCGGACGGCCGCGGCACGCGCGCGTGGGCGCGCCCCTGCGACTCCCGCGACTCCCGCGACTCCCGCGACCTCCCCGGCTTCTCCCGCCGATCCCGCCGGTCCCGCCGCTCAGGCCGCTTGTCCGCCGTCCTCGCACCACCACCGCCACCGTCGGCGCCCGCCCCCCGGTCGCGGGCGAGCAGCAGCCACGGCAGGACGGCCGCAGCTGCCAGGACGGACCACATCGCGAGCCCGGTCCGCCAACTGCCGCCCAGCGCCTCGGTCATGGGCACGGTGACCGCGGCGGCGGCGGAGGTGCCGACGGCGAGGGCCATCGAGTACAGGCCGGTCATGGAGCCGACCCGGTCCGGGAAGTGCTGCTTGACGATGACCGGCATCAGGACGTTGCTGACGGCGATGCCCATGAGGGCGAGCGCGCTGGCGGCGAGGAAGCCGGCCGTGCCTCCTGCGTAGGGGCGGACGAGCAGTCCCGCGGCGATCGCCCCCAGGCCCGCGCAGACCACCGCGCCCGGCCCGAAGCGGCGGGCGAGCCGGGGGGCCGTCACGCCGAAGACGGCGAAGCAGAGCGGGGGCACCGAGGTGAGCAGCCCGGCGACGGCGCCGCTCATGCCGAGCCCGTCGCGGACCTCTTCGAGGAGGGCGCCGAGGCTGGTGATGGCGGGCCGGAGGTTGAGGGCGGCCAGCACGATGCCGAGCACGAGCAGCCGTCTCGTCCACGCGCGCGTGAGCGCTCGCCGGGGCTCGATCCCGCCCGAGGTACGGAGGGGCGGTGACGTGGTCGTCGTCCGTGCCTGCTCGCTCGCCATGCCGACCATCATAGAATCATGGGATGATTGGTTGTCCATGTCCGGGTGCGGATCCGGCGCCCCGTCCGTGCGAAGGTGTGCCATGCCCCTGAGCCATCCCCGTCGCTCGGCCTTGTCCGAGCAGGTCATCGCCGCGCTGCGTACCGAGATCACCTCGGGCGAATGGCCGGTCGGCTCGCGGATCCCCACGGAGCCCGAGCTGGTCGAGCAGCTGGGCGTCGCGCGCAACACCGTCCGCGAGGCCGTCCGCGCGCTGGCGCACAACGGGCTGCTGGACATCCGGCAGGGCTCGGGCACGTATGTCGTGGCGACCAGCGAGCTGGCCGGCGTGATGCACCGCCGCTTCGCCGATGCCGACCCCGGGCACATCGCGGAACTGCGCGCCACGCTGGAGTCGAGCGCGGCGAAGCTGGCCGCCGGGCGGCGGACGGAGAAGGACCTCAAGCATCTGGACGCGCTCCTGCTGCGGCGCGAGGAGGCGTGGGAGTCGGGCGACACGGAGACGTTCGTGGCGGCGGACGCGACGTTCCACCTGGCGGTGGTGGCGGCCTCCCACAACGACGTCATGACCGCGATGTACGCGGACCTCGGCGAGGTGCTGCGGGACTGGCTGCGCGACGACGTCGGCGCGGAGCTGACGCCGGAGACGTACATGGACCACACGCGGCTGGTGGACGCGATCCGCGCGGGCGACGCGACGGCCGCGGCCGTGGAGGCGGCCGGCTATCCGTTGCTGTGCCGGCCCGGACGGTTCACACCTTCTGGTGACTGACCCAGGCCGAGCGGACCTCCTTCCAGCAGCGGCCGGTGAGCCGGACGGTCTGGGCGGGGCCCGCGTCGGCGGGGGTGCCGTCGGTGTCGAGGTCCCACCAGCGGTCGCACTCGATGTGCAGCCGGACGCGGTCGGTGTCGACGTAGGGGTTGTGGCAGTAGGCGACGACGCGGGAGCCCTGGACGCCGGTGCGGCACTCCGCGCCGAACGGATCGGGGCGCTCGGAGTTCCCCACGCGCGCGTGGGGAAGCGCCTCGTACGACGCGCAGAGGACGAGGACGACGGCGGCGGTCACTGGGGCGAGGCTACGGAACAGGCGCACAAGGGAACCTCCTCGGCAGAGCTGGGGAGGGAAGCGCGTGGTGAACGCGTACTTCACAGTGCCTGGTGGGAGCCGCGTGCCGCCCGGCCAGGTAGGCCGAACGAGTGAAGGGTGAGGGCCCGCGTCCGACCGGACGCGGGCCCTCACCCCGACACTCGGTGCCGCAGCGGCGGCGTCACGCTCCGATGGCGTGCAGACCGCCGTCGACGTGGATGATCTCGCCCGTGGTCTTCGGGAACCAGTCGCTCAGCAGGGCGACGACACCGCGGCCGGCCGGCTCCGGGTCCTTGAGGTCCCACTCCAGCGGGGAACGCTCGTCCCAGACGGCGGCCAGGTCGCCGAAGCCCGGGATGGACTTGGCGGCCATGGAGCCGATCGGACCCGCCGAGATGAGGTTGCAGCGGATGTTCTGCTTGCCCAGGTCACGCGCCATGTAACGGCTGGTGGCCTCCAGGGCGGCCTTGGCGGGGCCCATCCAGTCGTACTGCGGCCACGCGTACTGCGCGTCGAAGGTGAGGCCGACGACCGAGCCGCCGTTCTGCATCAGCGGCAGGCAGGCCATGGTGAGCGACTTCAGGGAGTACGCCGAGACGTGCATGGCCGTGGCGACCGACTCGAACGGCGTGTTGAGGAAGTTGCCGCCGAGGGCGTCCTGCGGCGCGAAGCCGATGGAGTGCACGACGCCGTCGAGGCCGCCGAGCTCCTCGCCGACGATGTCGGCCAGCCGGCCGAGGTGCTCGTCGTTGGTGACGTCGAGCTCGATGACCTTGGTGGGCTTGGGAAGCTTCTTGGCGATGCGCTCGGTCAGCGTGGGCCGCGGGAACGCGGTCAGGATGATCTCGGCGCCCTGCTCCTGGGCCAGCTTGGCGGTGTGGAAGGCGATGGAGGACTCCATCAGCACACCGGTGATCAGGACGCGCTTGCCCTCGAGAATTCCGCTCATGGTGATCAGTGACCCATTCCCAGTCCGCCGTCAACGGGAATGACGGCTCCAGTGATGTACGAGGCGTCGTCCGAGGCGAGGAACCGCACCGCTGCGGCGACCTCCTCGGGCTGCGCGTAACGACCGAGCGGCACCTGCTTCACGATGCCCTCGCGCTGCTCGTCGGTGAGCACCTTCGTCATGTCGGTGTCCACGAAGCCGGGCGCGACGACGTTGAAGGTGATGTTGCGCGAGCCGAGCTCACGGGCGAGGGAGCGTGCGAAGCCGACCAGGCCGGCCTTGGAGGCGGCGTAGTTCGCCTGGCCGGGACCGCCGAACAGCCCGACGACCGAGGAGATCAGGACGACGCGGCCCTTCCTGGCGCGCAGCATGCCGCGGTTGGCGCGCTTGACCACCCGGAAGGTGCCGGTGAGGTTGGTGTCGATGACCGAGGTGAAGTCCTCCTCGGACATGCGCATCAGCAGCTGGTCCTTGGTGATGCCGGCGTTGGCGATCAGGACCTCGACCGTGCCGTGCTCGGCCTCGATCTCCTTGTAGGCCTGCTCCACCTGCTCGGCGTCGGTGATGTCGCACTTGACCGCCAGGCAGCCCAGCTCCGTCAGGGCGGCCGGCGGCTCACCCGAGCGGTATGTGATCGCGACCTTGTCGCCGGCGTCGAGGAACGCGCGGGCGATGGCGAGGCCGATGCCCCGGTTTCCTCCGGTGACGAGAACCGAGCGGCTCAACGGATCACCCTTTCGATAGGGATCTGAAACACCCGCCCGAGCACTGGATGGCAGGCGGCTTCCCTCGAAACCTATCGGTCCGATTCGGCCCGCGGACATTCGGGCACCGACAGTGGCTCACGGGAGTGTCTGTGGAGTCCCTACAGAAAGTTTGCGTACGCGGGGCGGAAAGGTGTGGTCCGGGGGCCGTCGGGCGCGACATGATCGATGCCTTCACACGCGACGACACCAGGGAGAGACGTAGGTGCCCCATAGCATCGATGAAAGTTTCACGGCCCTACCCCTACGCGCCCTCGCCGACGCCGCCCTCGCACGCGCGCGTGCGCTCGGGGCGGAGCACGCGGACTTCCGGTTCGAGCGGGTGCGCAGCGCGTCCTGGCGGCTGCGGGACGCCAAGCCCTCCGGGTCGTCCGACACGACCGATCTCGGGTACGCGGTACGGGTCGTGCACGGCGGCACGTGGGGGTTCGCGTCCGGCGTGGATCTGACGATGGACGCCGCCGCCCGGGTCGCCTCGCAGGCCGTGGCGATGGCCAAGCTCTCCGCGCAGGTCATCAAGGCGGCCGGGTCGGACGAGCGCGTGGAGCTGGCCGACGAGCCGGTGCACGCCGAGAAGACGTGGGTCTCGTCGTACGAGATCGACCCGTTCACCGTGCCCGACGAGGACAAGGCCGCGCTGCTCGCCGACTGGAGCGCCCGGCTGCTGGCGGCGGGCGGGATCAACCATGTGGACGCCTCGCTGCTCACCGTCCACGAGAACAAGTTCTATGCCGACACGGCCGGGACGGTGACCACCCAGCAGCGGGTGCGGCTGCACCCGACGCTCAACGCGGTGTCGGTCGACGAGTCCAGCGGCGAGTTCGACTCGATGCGCACCGTCGCGCCGCCCGTCGGACGCGGCTGGGAGTACCTCACCGGCACCGGGTGGGACTGGGACGACGAACTCGAACGGATCCCGGAGCTGCTCGCCGAGAAGATGCGGGCGCCGAGCGTCGAGCCGGGGCTGTACGACCTGGTCGTCGACCCGTCCAACCTGTGGCTGACCATCCACGAGTCCATCGGCCACGCCACCGAGCTGGACCGCGCCCTCGGCTACGAGGCCGCCTACGCCGGCACCTCCTTCGCCACCTTCGACCAGCTCGGCAAGCTGCGCTACGGCTCGGACCTGATGAACGTCACGGGCGACCGCACCGCCGAGCACGGCCTGGCGACCGTCGGTTACGACGACGAGGGCGTCGCGGGCCAGTCCTGGGACCTGGTGAAGGACGGCACGCTCGTCGGCTACCAGCTGGACCGGCGGATCGCGAGGCTGACCGGGTTCGAGCGGTCCAACGGCTGCGCCTTCGCCGACTCCCCCGGTCATGTGCCGGTGCAGCGGATGGCCAACGTGTCGCTGCGGCCGGATCCGGCGGGCATGTCGACCGAGGGGCTCATCGGGAGCGTCGACCGTGGGATCTACGTGGTCGGGGACCGGTCGTGGTCCATCGACATGCAGCGGTACAACTTCCAGTTCACCGGGCAGCGGTTCTTCAGGATCGAGAACGGGCGGATCACCGGGCAGTTGCGGGACGTGGCCTACCAGGCGACGACGACCGACTTCTGGGGCTCGATGGCGGCGGTGGGCGGTCCGCAGACGTACGTCCTCGGCGGCGCCTTCAACTGCGGCAAGGCCCAGCCCGGGCAGGTCGCGGCCGTCTCGCACGGCTGCCCGTCGGCCCTGTTCAAGGGCGTCAACATCCTCAACACCACGCAGGAGGCCGGTCGATGAGCGCCCGTACCACCAAGCCGCACGAGGTCGTCGAGCGCGCCCTCGAGCTGTCGCGGGCCGACGGGTGCGTCGTCATCGCCGACGAGCAGTCGACCGCCAACCTGCGCTGGGCCGGCAACGCGCTGACCACCAACGGCGTCACGCGCGGGCGCACGCTCACCGTGATCGCGACGGTCGACGGCAAGGAGGGCACCGCCTCCGGGGTCGTCTCGCGGTCCGCCGTGACCCCGGACGAGCTGGAGCCCCTGGTACGGGCCGCCGAGGCCGCCGCGCGCGGTGCGGCCCCCGCCGAGGACGCGCAGCCGCTGGTCACGGGCGTGACGCGGTCCCCCGAGTTCACGGAGGCCCCCGCGGAGACGTCGTCCGCCGTGTTCGCCGACTTCGCGCCGGCGCTGGGCGAGGCGTTCGCACGCGCGCGTGCGGGCGGCCGGGAGCTGTACGGGTTCGCCAACCACGAGCTGGTCTCGACGTACCTGGGCACGTCGACGGGGCTGCGGCTGCGGCACGACCAGCCGAACGGGACGCTGGAGCTCAACGCCAAGTCCCCGGACCGTACGCGCTCGGCGTGGGCGGGGCGCTCGACCCGGGACTTCAAGGACGTCGACCCGGCCTCGCTCGACGCCGAGCTCGCCGTCCGTCTGGGCTGGGCGGAGCGGCGGATCGAGCTGCCCGCCGGACGGTACGAGACGCTGCTGCCGCCGACCGCGGTGGCCGATCTGCTGATCTACCAGATCTGGTCGGCCTCGGGCCGGGACGCGACCGAGGGCCGGACGGTGTTCTCCAAGCCCGGCGGCGGCACCCGGCTCGGCGAGAAGCTGACGGACCTGCCGCTGAACCTGCGCAGCGACCCGAACGAGCCGGGTCTGGAGTCGGCGCCGTTCGTCATCGCGCACTCCTCCGGCGGCGATCAGTCGGTCTTCGACAACGGGCTGCCGGTGCGGCCCACCGAGTGGATCGGCGCGGGCGAGCTGAAGCACCTGACGACCACCCGGCACAGCGCCGCCCTGACCGGCCTGCCGGTGGCCCCCGGGAGCGACAACCTGATCCTGGACGGCGGTGACGACCGCTCCCTGGAGGAGATGGTCGCGAACACCGCGCGCGGGCTGCTGCTGACCTGCCTGTGGTACATCCGCGAGGTCGATCCGGCGACCCTGCTGCTCACCGGTCTGACCCGGGACGGCGTCTACCTCGTCGAGGACGGCGAGGTGGTCGGCGAGGTGAACAACTTCCGGTTCAACGAGTCGCCGGTCGGTCTGCTGGGGCGGGCGACGGAGGCGGGGCGCACCGAGAAGACGCTGCCCCGGGAATGGAGCGACTGGTTCACCAGGGCCGCGATGCCCCCGCTGAGGGTGCCGGACTTCAATATGAGCTCTGTCAGCCAGGGCGTATAACCTCGTACCTGATTACGAGACCACTCGAGGAGATATGAGAACCGTGACGGACATCGTCGACGAGCTGAAGTGGCGTGGGCTGTGGGCCCTGTCCACTGACGAGGACGCTTTGCGCAAGGCGCTCGCGGACGGTCCCGTCACGTTCTATTGCGGTTTCGACCCTACGGCAGCCAGCCTGCACGTCGGCCACCTGGTGCAGGTCCTCACCATGCGCCGGCTCCAGCAGGCGGGCCTGCGTCCGCTGGCCCTGGTGGGCGGGGCGACCGGTCAGATCGGCGACCCCCGCCCGACGGCGGAGCGCACGCTGAACGCCCCGGAGACGGTCGCGAACTGGGTGACGCGGCTGCGGGCGCAGATCGAGCCGTTCCTGTCCTTCGAGGGCGAGAACGCCGCGGTGATGGTGAACAACCTGGACTGGACGGCCGGGCTGTCGGCCATCGAGTTCCTGCGTGACATCGGCAAGCACTTCCGCGTCAACAAGATGCTCACCAAGGACTCCGTCGCCCGGCGCCTGGAGTCCCAGGAGGGCATCAGCTACACGGAGTTCAGCTACCAGCTGCTCCAGGGCATGGACTTCCTGGAGCTGTACCGCAGGTACGGCTGCACGCTGCAGCAGGGCGGCAGCGACCAGTGGGGCAACCTCACGGCGGGCCTCGACCTGATCCACCGGCTGGAGCCGGAGGCCGAGGCGCACTGTCTGGCGACGCCGCTGATGGTCAAGGCGGACGGCACCAAGTTCGGCAAGACCGAGGGCGGCGCCGTCTGGCTCGACCCGGAGATGACGACGCCGTACGCGTTCTACCAGTTCTGGCTGAACGTGGACGACCGGGACATCTCGGCGTACATGCGGATCTTGTCCTTCCGGTCCCGCGCGGAGCTCGAGGAGCTGGAGAAGCAGACCGAGGAGCGTCCGCAGGCCCGCGCCGCCCAGCGCGCGCTGGCCGAGGAGCTGACGACGCTGGTGCACGGCGCCGACCAGACGGCCGCCGTGATCGCCGCGTCCAAGGCCCTCTTCGGCCAAGGCGAGCTCGGCGACCTCGACGACCGGACGCTGGCCGCGGCCCTCTCCGAGGTACCGCACGTGCGGGTCGCCGAGCTCGGCCTCGTCGTGGACCTGTTCGCCGAAGTCGGTCTCGTGGCGAGCAAGTCCGCCGCGCGGCGGACCGTGAAGGAGGGCGGGGCCTACGTGAACAACGTCAAGGTCACCGCGGAGGACTCCGTCCCGGCGAAGGAGGAGCTCATCCACGGGCGGTGGCTGGTGCTGCGGCGGGGGAAGAAGAACCTGGCGGCGGTCGAGTTCACCGGATGACCTGCAGAGCGGCCGCGGGGTGATCTCCTGACGGAGGTCGGCCCGCGGTCGAACCCGTGGTCAGGCCTGTTGCTTCCGTTTGCCCAGCGTCGCCATGTAGAGCATGTCGCCGACGGCGACGATGATGATCGCGGCGATCAGCTGGAAGATGTGGCGGCTCCAGTCGATGCCGGGCGTGGACTCGACGCCTGCCCAGCGGGCGATCGCGTTGCCCACGAGCGCGCCGAGCATGCCGAAGATGGTGGTCAGCCAGAGCGGGCTGTGCTGCTTGCCCGGGATGATCGCCTTGGCGATCAGGCCCAGCACGAATCCCACGATGATCGCCCACAACCAGCCCATGGCTGCCTCCTCGTACCACTCGACGTGAGCATGGCCCTGCTCGACGTGAGCATTGCCCTTGAGTCTCGGTCCGCCCGCCGTACGCCGCACGTCGGGTACGTCCGTACGCGGGACGGCGCAGAGCCTTCGCCCGGGCGGGAGACGACCCGGTCTCGAAGGCGGCGCAGGCGCGGCGTAACGTGGACGGTGTCCGGGCCCGGCTCGCCGATCGGGTACGGGCGACGGAGTGCGGCCGAGGTGAGGCCGCTGCGGGGCCGATGCGGGCGGACGGTGGAATGTGATGCGGAAGCAGGGTGGCGGCGGGCACGCCGAGGTGTTCCGGATCACCGGTGCGCGCCAAGGTCTCCAGGACGACGTGCGGGGCCGGCAACGGCGGTACATCATCTCCATGTCGATCCGCACGCTGTCGGTGATCCTCGCGGCGACGTTGTGGAACGTGGAACGGCACGTGGCCGTCGTGGCGTTGGTCCTGGGAGTGGTTCTCCCCTATATCTCGGTGGTGATCGCCAACGCGGGTCGGGAGAACGTGCCTTCCCTTCCGTCCACCTTCCTGAAGGCGCCGGTGCGGACCATGATCGCTCCGCCGCGCGCCGGGGGCGACACCTCGGAATCCGCCCCGGGAGAGCCGGAAAAGGAACCCTTCGCGGAATCCCTCCGGGAGGAATCCGCGCCCGATCAGACTGAGCGGCGGCCATGAACAGGCCTTGAACCGGCTGTGCGCCAAGCTCAGGAAAAGCTCAGATCAATCATGTTGTTCCAGTGCCGTGGGAGCGCTCGGCCGTGACATACTTCGTACGCGCTCCGCATCCCCCGTCGGAGCGACGGACCGACGCCGGGCAGCTCCCCCCGTGGCTGCTCGGCGTCGCCTTTTTATGCGCACACGTGAGACGGTTCTGTGACTGACGAGACCCCCATCTGTTCCGCCAAGGGCTGCCGCGTCGACGCCGTGTGGGTGCTCGCCTGGAACAACCCGAAGATCCACACGCCGGAGCGGCGCAAGACCTGGCTCGCGTGCGAGGAGCACCGGGAGCACCTGTCCCAGTTCCTCGGTGTACGGGGTTTCCTGAAGGACGTCGTCCCGCTGCCGGAGTGGGAGTCGCGGGAGTCGCGGGACCAGGACCTGTCCTAGCCGCCGATCGCCGACATCGGTCTGTCCGGCTGGAGGAAGCTCGGGTCGTCCAGCCCCGAGCCCGCCTTCTTGCCCCACATCGCGAGGCGCCAGATGCGGGCTATCTCCTCGTCGGGCGCGTCGGAGCGCAGGGCCGCTCGCAGGTCGGTCTCCTCGCGGGCGAAGAGGCAGGTGCGGATCTGGCCGTCGGCCGTGAGCCGGGTGCGGTCGCAGGCGGCGCAGAACGGGCGGGTGACGGAGGCGATGACGCCCACGCGGTGCGGCCCGCCGTCCACCAGCCAGCGTTCGGCCGGGGCCGAGCCCCGTTCGTCCCGGTCCTCGGGGGTGAGGTCGAAGCGGGTGCGCAGGGAGGCCAGGATGTCGCCGGCCGTGACCATGCCCTCGCGCTTCCAGCCGTGCTGCGCGTCCAGCGGCATCTGCTCGATGAATCGCAGCTCGTAGTCGTTCTCCACGGCCCAGGCGAGGAGGTCTGGGGCTTCGTCCTCGTTCAGGCCCGGCATCAGGACCGCGTTGACCTTCACCGGGGTGAGGCCTGCCTCGCGGGCGGCTTCGAGGCCTTCGAGGACGTCCTTGTGGCGGTCGCGGCGGGTGAGCTTCTTGAAGACGTCCGGGCGCAGGGTGTCGAGGGAGACGTTGACCCGGTCCAGGCCCGCCGCCTTCAGGGCGGTGGCGGTGCGGCGCAGGCCGATGCCGTTCGTCGTCAGGGACGTCCGGGGGCGGGGGGTGAGGGCCGCGACCCGCTCGACGATGCCGACCAGGCCCGGACGCAGCAGGGGCTCGCCCCCCGTGAAGCGGACCTCCTCGATGCCGAGCGTGGAGACCGCTATGTCGATCAGGCGGACGATCTCGTCGTCCGTGAGGAGGTCGGGCTTGGCCAGCCATTGCAGGCCCTCCTCGGGCATGCAGTAGGTGCAGCGCAGGTTGCACCGGTCGGTCAGCGAGACTCTCAGGTCGGTGGCCACTCGGCCGTAGGTGTCGATGAGCACGTGGGCCCCCTCCCTCGCAGCGGATCGCTTGTCTTCTTCCGTCACTTGCGAGCCTACGTGACGCCACTGACATCGAAAGAGCCCGATCCCACGAGGTGGGACGCGGCCGCGTCGTAGAGAGCTACGACGCGGCCGCGGGGGGAGCGTGGTCGGGTGGGTGCTCAGTGGGCTCCGGTGCCGGTGAGGGAACGGACCTCCAGCTCGGCGAACTTCTTCGTGTCGGGCTCCTCCTTCGACAGCAGGGTGCCGACGACGCCCAGCAGGAAGCCGACCGGGATCGAGATGATGCCGGGGTTCTCCAGCGGGAACCAGTGGAAGTCGACGTCCGGGAACATCGAGGAGGGCTTGCCCGAGACGACCGGCGAGAACAGCACCAGGCCGACCGCGGTGACCAGGCCGCCGTAGATCGACCACAGGGCTCCGGAGGTGGTGAACCGCTTCCAGAAGAGGCTGTAGAGGATCGTCGGCAGGTTGGCGGAGGCGGCGACCGCGAAGGCGAGGGCGACCAGGCCGGCGACGTTCAGGTCACGGGCGAGGGCGCCCAGCAGGATGGAGACGGCGCCGATGCCGACGGTGGCGTAGCGGGCCGCGTTGATCTCCTGCTTCTCGGAGGCCTGGCCCTTCTTGATGACGTTCGCGTAGATGTCGTGGGCGAAGGACGACGACGACGCCAGGGTGAGGCCGGCGACGACCGCGAGGATGGTGGCGAAGGCGACCGCCGAGATGGTGGCCAGCAGGATCGCGCCCCAGTTGGAGTCGACGCCGCCGAGATGCAGGGCGAGGAGCGGTGCGGCCGTGTTGCCGGCCTTGTTGGACGCGATGATCTCGTCCGGCTTGATGAGGGCGGCGGCGCCGAAGCCGAGGGCGAGGGTCATCAGGTAGAAGGAGCCGATCAGGCCGATGGCCCAGATGACCGACTTACGGGCGGCCTTGGCGGTGGGCACGGTGTAGAAGCGGATCAGGATGTGCGGCAGGCCCGCGGTGCCCAGGACGAGGGCGATGCCGAGGGAGATGAAGTCCAGTTTGGTGGTGCCGGTGGCGCCGTACTTCAGGCCGGGCTCCAGGAACGCGGTGCCCTTGCCGCTGTTGGAGGCGGCCGAGCCGAGCAGGTCGGAGACGTTGAAGTCGAACTTCAGCAGGACCAGGAAGGTGAGCAGCAGGGCGCCCGCGATGAGCAGGACCGCCTTGACCATCTGGACCCAGGTGGTGCCCTTCATGCCGCCGATCGTCACGTAGACGATCATCAGGACGCCGACCAGGGCGACGATGCCGATCTTGCCGCTGTCGCTGGTGATGCCGAGCAGGAGCGAGACCAGCACGCCCGCGCCCGCCATCTGGGCGAGCAGGTAGAAGATCGAGACGACGATGGTGGAGGTGCCGGCGGCCGTGCGGACGGGGCGCTGGCGCATGCGGTAGGCCAGCACGTCGCCCATCGTGTAGCGGCCGGAGTTGCGCAGCGGCTCGGCGACCAGGAGCAGGGCGACCAGCCAGGCGACGAGGAAGCCGATGGAGTACAGGAAGCCGTCGTAGCCGAAGAGGGCGATGGCGCCGGCGATGCCGAGGAAGGACGCGGCGGACATGTAGTCGCCGGAGACGGCGAGGCCGTTCTGGAAGCCGGTGAACTGGCGGCCGCCGGCGTAGAAGTCGGCGGCGTCCTTGGTCTGGCGGCCGGCCCAGACGGTGATGACGAGGGTCGCCAGGACGAACACCGCGAACAGTGTGATGATCAGTGTGCGGTGCTCGCTCGCCTCACCGGCGGCGAGCAGGGTGGTGTGCTGTGCGGGGCTCATGCGCCGCCCTCCATCCGGGACTTGATGGCTTCGGCCTTGGGGTCGAACTTGGCGGCGGCGGTACGCGCGTACCACCAGGCGATGAGGAACGTGGTGAGGAACTGGGCGAGGCCCAGGGCGAGGGCCACGTTGATGTTGCCGAAGAGCTTGGCGCCCATGAAATCGCCCGCGTAGTTGGACAGCAGGACGTACAGCAGGTACCAGGCGATGAAGGCGACGGTCAGCGGGAAGGCGAAGCCGCGGTAGGCGCTGCGCAGTTCACCGAACTCCGCGCTCTCCTGCACCGCGACGAACTCCTCGCTGGAGGGGAGTTGGGTGGGGGCTTTCGAAGGGGGCGGTGTCTCGGTGGCCACGGAGTCTCCTCGTGCTTGCAGGTGGCGGGTGGGGCGGGGGCTCGATCGTGCATGGGCTCCCTGCACAAGGGCACGGCGGCGCGCGAGGGCCGGTTCAACTCGATCGGGTTCTTTCGGAAGTCGTCGCCCGGGCCTCTCCCGCGCCGGATCTGAGCCACTTTCGGAAGTCGTCCCCAAAGGTCATTGCTGGCCAGCGAGTCCGGGAGATAGCTTCGGCACAGCACCACCCGTCATGTACCTGCTCAAGCGGCACCTGCGCTTGGGCCAGGTCCCGTTTCCGGATGATGTGGAGACCCCATGGCCCATCTGCCTTCCAGACGCCGCCTCGCTCTCGCGGTGCCCGTCGTGCTGTCGCTGACCGCCTCCCTCGGCTTCCTGCCGACGGCGGCCTCCGCGGCCCCCGTCACGACCTCCGCCACCCAGACGGCCGACGCCGGAACCCTGGCGTACGTCGTCAACACCAAGGTGGACCACCGCACGATCGGTTCGGTGAAGAAGGCGATCGCCTCGGCCGGCGGCACCGTCGTCGCGACCTACGAGAAGATCGGCGTGATCGTCGTCCACTCGGCGAACCCCGACTTCGGCACCCAGATACGCGCGGTGCGCGGCGTGCAGTCGGCGGGCGCGACCCGAACCGCGCCGCTGAGCCTCGCCGGGACCACCGACGAGGGCGCGGCACAGGTCCTGTCGCAGGCGCAGGCCGCGAAGGTCGAGAAGGCGTCCGACGCCGCGGGCCAGAGCGAGCCGCTCGAGGCCGACCAGTGGGACCTGCGCGCGATCGGCGCCGACAAGGCCGCCGCTATCAACCCGGGCAGCAAGAAGGTCACGGTCGCCGTGATCGACACCGGCGTCGACGACACCCACCCGGACCTCGCGCCGAACTTCTCCGCGTCCCAGTCGGCGAACTGCGTCGGCGGCGTCGCGGACACCAGCGAGGGCGCGTGGCGTCCGTACACCGTGGACGACTACCACGGCACCCATGTCGCCGGTGAGATCGCCGCGGCCCGCAACGGCATCGGCGTGGCGGGCGTCGCGCCCGGCGTCAAGGTCGCCGGCATCAAGGTGAGCGACCCCAAGGACGGCCTCTTCTACCCGGAGAACGTCGTCTGCGCCTTCGTGTTCGCCGCCGACCACGGCGTCGAGATCACGAACAACAGCTACTACGTGGACCCGTGGCTGTACAACTGCATGGACGACCCCGACCAGAAGGCCATTGTCGATTCGGTCAACAGGGCCCAGCTGTACGCCCAGAAGAAGGGCACGCTCAACGTGGCCTCGGCGGGCAACTCCAACCACGACCTGGACGCCGACTCGCTGGTCGACGCCTCCAGCCCGGACGACTCCACGCCGGTCGAGCGGACGATCGACCCGCACGAGTGCTTCGACGTGCCGACCCAGCTGCCGGGCGTCGTCACGGTGAGCGCGACGGGCGTCAAGGGCACCAAGTCGTACTACTCCACCTACGGCCTGGGCGCCATCGACGTCGCGGCTCCGGGCGGCGACCGGTACCAGATCCCGGACGCCCCGTCGGCCAACGGCCGCATCCTGTCGACGATGCCGAACAACGCGTACGGCTTCCTCCAGGGCACCTCGATGGCGTCCCCGCACGTGGCCGGGGTGGCCGCGCTGCTGAAGTCGACGCACCCGTGGGCGACCCCGGCCCAGTTGCAGGCGCTGCTCAAGGCGCAGGCGAACAACCCGGGCTGCCCGACCGAGCCGTACGACGGCAACGGTGACGGTGTCGTGGACGCGACCTGCGTGGGCGGCAAGCGGGTGAACGGCTTCTTCGGCTTCGGCGTCGTGAACGCGCTGCGTGCCGTGAAGTGACACGCGCCGTGAAGTAGCACACGCCGTGGAGTAGCACGCGCCGCGAGGGGCCGGGCGGATCATCCGTCCGGCCCTTTGTCGTGCCCCGGGGACACATATATTGATTGGATCAATACTGCATAATGCAATCATGACTCAGATCAAGTCCGCCTGGTCGGAACTGGGCGGCGATCCCGCCCTTCTCGCGCGCGTGTCGACCGTCGTACGGGAGGGCGCCCTGTCGGCGCGCCTCCCCGTGCGGGAGCTGGCACGGGCCTGTGTGGGCGCGTGCGCGCTGGCCGGCGCCGAACTGGGGGCGCGGCGGGCCGGCCTCCCGGAGGTCCCCGAGGTGCGGGTGGACGACGGGGCGGTGGCCACCGCGTTCGCCAGCGAGCGGCAGGTGCTGGTCGACGGGCGGGCGCCGGTCGTCTTCGCCCCGCTGTCCCGGTTCTGGCGGACGGCCGACGGCTGGGTGCGCACCCACGCCAACTACCCGCACCACCGCACGCGACTGCTGACGGCGCTGGATCTGCCCGGGGACGCCGACCCGGCCGTCGTGGAAGCGGCGCTCGCCGAGCGCTCCGCCCTCGACGTGGAGGACGCGGTGTACGCGGCCGACGGCCTGGCCGTCGCCCTGCGCACGCCCCAGCAGTGGTCGGCACACGAGCAGGCGGCGGTGATCGCCGGGCGCCCCTTGGTCGAGCGGGGCCGGTTGGACGGGGCACGCGCGCGTGCCTTCGCGCCGCTCGACGGCACCCCCTTGCTGCCCGCAGCCGGGCTGCGGGTGCTGGACCTGACGCGGGTGCTCGCCGGGCCGGTCGCCACCCGCACCCTCGCCCTGCTGGGCGCGGACGTCCTGCGCGTCGACGCCCCCCGACCGGCCGAGCTTCCCGACCAGCACGCCGACACGGGCTTCGGGAAGCGCTCGGCGCTGCTGGACCTGACGGCGACGGCGGACCGGCGCGTGTTCGAGGAGCTGCTCGCGGCGGCGGACGTCGTGGTGACCGGGTACCGGCCGGGCGCCCTGGACCGGTTCGGGCTCTCCCCCGAGGCGCTGGCCGAGCGCCGGCCGGGGCTGGTCGTGGCGCAGGTGTCGGCGTGGGGCGCGTACGGGCCGTGGGGCGGGCGGCGCGGCTTCGACAGCCTGGTGCAGGCCGCCACCGGCATCGCGGCGGTCGAGGGCTCGGCGGAGCGGCCCGGCGCGCTTCCGGCGCAGGCCCTCGACCACGGCACCGGCTATCTGCTGGCGGCGGCCGTGCTGCGGGCGCTGACCGAGCAGTCGTACGACGGCGGCAGCCGGTCCGTGCGGCTGGCGCTGGCGCGGACGGCGGCCTGGCTGACCGAGGACGCCCGGATGGACGAAGCCGAGGGCAAAGGGCCGGCCAAGGAGGGCGCCCCGGAGGTGGGCGGGGACGCCCGCGTCGACCCGCGGCCCTGGCTCGCGGAGGCCGACAGCCCCATCGGGCGGCTGCGGTACGCCCTTCCGCCGGTGTCGTTCGACGGCGGGCCGCGCGACTGGGCGCGTCCGCCCGGGGTTTGGGGGGCCGATCCGGCGCGCTGGCTGTGACCTCAGGTCGCGGCCGGGGCGATCGATATCGATTTGCCCCGCTTTGAGACGCGTGGTGAAGATCCTGCCATGGCGCTCATACGACCGACCGACACGACCAGCTCCGGCTCAGACTCCCGCTCCGGATCGGCACGCCGTCCCGGTACCCGTACCCGTACCCGTCCCGGTCTCGGCCGGGCGATGGCGGTGTTCGTCCTGGTGGGACTCGGTGCGCTGATCCCGCTGCTCGGGCCGTCCGTCGCCGCGCACGGCACCGGGGCGAGCGCGACCCCCGACTCCGCAGTGGTCGCGCTGCTGCGGGCGGCGCTGTTCGCGGCGCTGTGCGTGCAGGTGGGCGAGGTGTTCGCGAGCGGGCTGGCCCGGCGGGTGCCCGACGCCCCGGCCGGCCGACCGGGCGGGTGGGCGCCGTACGCGGCCGTCGTGGGGTTCGCGGCCGCGGCGACCGCCGGGGAGCTGGCTCCGCACGGCCACGGCTCACGGGCCGGCGTCCTGGCCCTGCTGGAGGCGATCGCGTTCACGGTGGCCGGGCTGTGCGCGCTCTCGCGTCGCCCGGGCCGTCAGGTGTGGCCGCTCGCGGTGGTGGTCCTGGCGGAGGCGCTGCGCGCGCATCCGCCGACCGAACCCACGCCGTTGATCGGCTCCGGACTGACGGTCGTGCATCTGACGTGCTCGGCACTGTGGGCGGGCGGGCTGCTGAACGTGCTCCGCACGCTGCGGCGGTGGGACGACGCGGAGGCCGGCGGCGCGCTGCTGGGGCTCTACGCGCGCGTGGCGGCCGTCCTGTTCGCCGCGGTCACCGTGACCGGGCTGTGCAGTTCGTTGCGCCGGCTGCCGTCGGGGCCGGTGCTGGAGCAGCTGACGGCGACGGCGTACGGGCGCGTGCTGCTCGCCAAGGTGCTGTTGGTCGGCGCGGTCGCCCTGCTCGCCCTGTGGGCGCGGACCCGGCTGCGTCGGGCCCCCGACCCGCGGGCCGCCTGCTCCCCCGCGCGCGTGGAGATCGTCGCGCTGGGTGTGGTGATCGCGGTGTCGGGGTTGTTGACAGCCCTGCCGCTGCCGATCAAGGGCTGATGCTCAACTGTTGACCAGGCGTCGCTGCTCGCCGAGGGTGCCGCGGACCAGCAGGAACTGTGCGGCGAGGTACGTGAGCATGATCCAGAGGTCGGGGCGCGGGGGCTGCGGCCAGTCGGCGACGCCGGTCGCGATCAGCGTGTCGGAGAGCAGGAAGAGCGCACCGCCGACGCCGGCGACCGGGCCGAGCCGGGCGGTGGCGGTGTACGCCATGGCGGTGAGCAGGGTGCTGTAGACGGCGACGGGGAGGCGCAGCTCCGCCGGGAGTCCGGGCCACAGCAGGGCGACGGTGGCGACGAGGGCGGTGGCGTAGCAGGGGGCGAGGAGCGCGGCACGCGCGCGTGGGCGGCCGACGCGTGCGAACAGCGCGAGGTAGCAGAGGTGCCCGGCGGCGAAGGAGGCCATGCCGGCGAGGAAGGCGGGGTCGGCGTCGGAGAGGAGCAGGACGTCGCCGCCCCAGCCGCACAGGAGGGCGGCGACCAGGAGCCGGGGTGCGCCGCGCAGGGCGGCCCAGGCGGCGAGGAGGGGCATGAGGAGCGGCTTGGCCACGGCATGCCCGGCGTCGCGGCCGACCGCGAGGTCGAGCAGGTCGACGGCGGCGGCGAGGGCGAACAGGACGAGGAGCGCGGGGCGGACGGGACGAGCGGCGAGGACGCGGGAGCGGGTCACGCGGCCGTGGTCTCCTCGACCGGGGCGGCGGGCGCGGAGGTGGGTGCGGGCGCGGAGGTGGGTGCGGGCGCGGAGGTGGGTGCGGGCGCGGAGGTGGGTGCGGGCGCGGAGGTGGGTGCGGGCGCGGAGGTGGGTGCGGG
>NZ_JBFAKW010000112.1:18149-32264 GCF_040655955.1 Streptomyces sp. NPDC050263
GCGCGGGCTGCCAGCCGGGGCCGCGGAGGACCCGTCCGGCCCGCTCGCGCCAACTGCCCGCCGTCTTCACGTCCTTGACGATGGCGACGTACTCATGAGTGGCCACCTTGATCGGGTTGAACGTGTTGATGTTCTTGGTCAACCCGTAGACGGGCCGGTCCACCTCGGGCACGAACGAGCCGAAGAGCCGGTCCCAGACGATGAGGATGCCGCCGAAGTTGCGGTCCAGGTAGCCGCCCTGGGAGGCGTGGTGGACGCGGTGGTGGGAGGGCGTGTTGAACACGAACTCGAACCACCGGGGCAGCCGGTCGATCCGCTCCGTGTGGATCCAGAACTGGTAGACGAGGTTCGCGAAGGAGCAGAACGCGAGCGCGGCCGGGTGGACGCCGGCGGCGACGAGCGGGACGTAGAACGGCCAGACGGTCAGCGTGGTCCAGGGCTGGCGCAGGGCGGTGGTGAGGTTGAACTTCTCGCTGGAGTGGTGGACGACGTGGCAGGCCCACAGAACGCGGACGACATGGTGGCCGCGGTGCGACCAGTAGTAGAAGAAGTCCTGCGCGAGCAGCGTCAGCGGGAGCGTCCACCACAGGACGGGGACGCGCAGGGGCGTGAGTTCGTAGAGCGCCGTGTAGATCGCGACGATCGGGATCTTCCAGACGAAGTCGAAGACGAGGCTCCCGAGCCCCATGCCGACGCTCGTCACGGCGTCCTTCGTCCCGTATCCGGCCGCGTCCTCGTCGGGATGGATCCGGACGCTGATCATCTCGACGACGGTGAGCAGGACGAACGCGGGTATCGACCACAGCACGACATCGGGCAGGTTCGGCATGGGTGCACCGTAGAACCGCCGGTGGGCGAGGAACAGACGTTGTTACCCACAAGTATTGCGAGCGGTACGCGCTTGCTTCTTGGCGGTCTCCACCAACGGCCGGGCCCTGCCTGCCTACGATGCCGTGGGTGCGCGGGACGGCCGGACGGGGAGGTCGGGGGATGCAGGGGCTCGAAGTCGTGGTGGTGCGGCTGGCGTCGACGGTGGTCTCGACGATCGCGCGCTCGATGCTGAAGCCGGGTCCGGGGGCAGGACTGGCGGCGGATCCGGTACGGCCGCTGCCCAGGCAGCCGGGGCCGGAGAAGCTGGCCCGGGTGCTGAGTGGGCGGATCGCCGACGGCTACGCGGCGCTGCCGGAGCACGAGCGGCTGGCCGCGGTCGCCGCGGTCCAGGACACCTTCGCGGCGGCGGGTGAGCTGACCGCCGACCGCCTGTTCGCGGCGGACCTCGACCCCGGGCGACTCGCGCACGAGGTGCGGCGTCCCGTGGCCGATCTGGCGGAACCGGCCCAGGTCCTCTACACGGAGTTGCTGCGGCTGTGCTGCGCGCACCTCGTCGAACAGCTCACCGCGCAACCGTCGTTCGCGGCGCGGGCGGCGGTGGAGCAGACCCGGCGGACCGGAGCTCTGCTGCGGGACCGGGCGGACGCGGAGCCGCCGGCCCACCTGGCCTTCGAGCAGCGGTACGCGGACTTCGTCGCCGAAACGCACTCCCGGCTGGAGCTGTTCGGGGTCACGCTCGGCGGCCGACACCGCGCGGAATGGCCGCTGGACACGGCGTACCTGAGCCTGGCGGTGAGCGGGGAGCGGCGTTACGCGCCCCTGGCCGATGGGCTGCCGGACGAGACGCGGACGCCGGTGAAGGTGGAGCAGGCGCTCGCGGACCGCGGCAGGCTGCTGCTGCGGGGCCCGGCCGGGTCGGGGAAGTCGACGCTGATGCAGTGGCTGGCGCTGAACGCGGCCCGGCGCGGCTTCGGCCCCGAGCTCGCCGACTGGAACCGCTGTGTGCCCTTCGTGCTGCGCCTGCGCTCCTTCACCGCCTCGGAGGGGCTCCCGCTGCCGGAGGACTTCCTCTCCGCCGCAGGCGTGCCGCTGCGGGCGCCGACGGGCTGGGTCGAGGAACTCCTCGGCAGCGGCCGGGCGTTGGTCCTGGTGGACGGGGTCGACGAGGTGCCGCAGCGGCTGCGCGACCGTACCGAGAAATGGCTGAAGTCGTTGCTGACGGCCTTCCCGCAGGCCCGATACGTGGTCACCACCCGCCCGTCGGCCGTCCCGGAGGACTGGCTGGCGCCCCAGGGGTTCACGGCGCACACGCTGCTGCCGATGGAGCGCGACGACATCCGGGCCTTCGTCCGGCACTGGCACGACGCGGCCCGCCAGGAGTGCGCTCCGGACGCCGAACGGGAGCTGCTGGACCGCTACGAGGCGAGCCTGACCGAGGCGGTGACGACCCGCCGCGATCTCGGCAGGCTCGCGACGAACCCGCTGATGTGCGCGCTGCTGTGCGCCCTGAACCGGGACCGGCGCACATATCTGCCCCGCGCGCGCAAGGAGCTGTACGACGCGGCCCTGGACATGCTGCTGGTGCGGCGGGACACGGAACGGGACATCTCCCCGGTCGAGGGCGTCGTCCTCTCCCGTGACGAACAGACGGCGCTGCTCCAGCGGCTGGCGTACTGGATGATCCGCAACGGCCAGGTGGAGGCGGCCCGGGACGAGGTCGTCGCGATGCTGGACGAGTGGCTGGCGACGATGCCGCAGGTTCGGCAGGAGGGCGACGCCGAGCAGGTCTTCGCCCATCTGCTCATCCGCAGCGGACTGCTGCGCGAACCGATGCCGGGTTACGTGGACTTCGTGCACCGCACCTTCCAGGACTACCTGGGGGCGAAGGCGGCTGTCGAGGCCCGCGACTTCGGGGCGCTGGTGCGCAACGCGCACGACGACCAGTGGGACGACGTCGTCCGCATGGCGGTCGGCCACGCGCGCGTGGAGGAACGCACCCGGTTGCTCCGGCAGTTGCTGCGCCGCGCGGCCAAGGCGCAGCGGCACCGGCACCGGCTGGTGCTGCTGGCGGCGGCGAGTCTGGAGCACGCGCCGGAACTCGACCCGGAGGTGCGGCGGGAGGTCGAGTCCCGGGCCGAGGAGTTGATGCCGCCGCGCTCGCTGGAGGAGGCGGGGGAACTCGCGAAGGTGGGCGAGCTGGTGCTGGAGCTGCTGCCGGGGCCGCAGGGGTTGGAGGAGGCGACGGCGGCGGCTGTGGTGCGCACGGCGGCGTTGACGGGTGGACCGGCGGGGATGGCCGTGATCGCGCGGTTCCGGGAGGACACCAGGCACGAGGTGGCTTACCAGCTCTCCAGCAGTTGGCGGTTCTTCGACGCGGAGGAGTACGCGGATGCCGTGCTGGCCGGCGCGCAACTCCCGGGCAGCTACCTCCATGTGGTGACGCCCGAGCAGTTCGCAGCGCTCGAACGACTCCCGCACATCGAGCGTTTTCACGTCAAGGCCCACTTGGGCATCCCCGAGGCGATCATCAGGAACGCACGGGCGAAATGGCTGTTCCTCAACGGCGAAGGCGTGGACGACCTCGCCCCCTTGGCCCGGCTCACCCGGCTCGAACGGCTCGGCCTGGACGGCTGCTCGGGCGTGCGCGACCTCTCATCCGTGGCAGGCCTGCCGGTGACGGGTCTCTACCTCTTCGGACTCTCGCCCCGGCTGTCCCTGGCCCCGCTCGGCGAACTCGGAGAACTCGTGCATGTCTCACTGAACTACCGGCCGACGCAAGTGCGCTCCCTGGCCGACCTTCCCGAGACGCCGCTGCTCACGGGCCTCTCGCTCGCCCGCGGGGCGGACGGGATCCGGCTCGACGGGCTGTCCCGCCTGTCCCGGCTCGACTGGCTGAGCCTCTCCGGCACGGCACAGAGCGAGCAACTGGCCCGGCTGGACGGCATACCCGACATCGCATCGCTGCAGATCATGAACAATTCCACGGTGACCCCGGAGGCGTTGACCCGCCACCGTCTGCTCCGGCGGCTCGGTTTCTACGACTGCGAGTTCACCACTGGACTCACCCCCCTCAAGGATCTGCCGGACCTGCGCGAACTGTGGCTGACCCGCTGCGGAGGACCGATCGATCTGACGCCGCTGGCCGACCGGGAGGGCCTCACGATCCATGTCACCCACGGCACCGACCTGCGCGGCGCCGACCTCTTCCCCGCGGAACGCCTCAAGCTCCTCTCCCCCTGACCCTCACACCCCCGCCGCGCCCAGCACCGTCCCCAGCAGATACGTCACCCCCATCGCCAGCGCCCCGCCGCCCACGTTGCGCAGGACCGCGCGGCCCGGGGCGGCCGCGCCCAGGCGGGCGCTGCTCCAGCCGGTGACGGTCAGGGCCGCCAGGACCGAGGCGACGGTGACCGGGAGGCGCCAGTCCGACGGGGGCAGGACGATGGCCAGGAGGGGGAGCAGGGCGCCGGCCGTGAAGGCGAGGAAGCTGGCGACGGCCGCGTGCCAGGGGTCGGTGAGGTCGTCGGGGTCGATGCCGAGCTCCACGCGCGCGTGGGCCTTCAACGCGTCCCGTTCCGTGAGCTGGACGGCGGCCTCCCGGGCCACCTCCCGGGTGAGGCCCCGCTGCTCCAGCAGCTCGGTCAGTTCGTTCAGCTCGGCCTCCGGCTGCTCACGCAGCTCCCGGCGCTCCAGCGCGAGGGCGGCCTTCTCGGAGTCCCGCTGGGTCGACACGGAGACGTACTCCCCCGCCGCCATGGACATCGACCCGGCGAGCAGACCGGCGAGGCCCGCCGTCAGCAGCGCCGAGCGGTCGTCCGTCGCGCCGGCCACGCCGACGACGAGGCCCGCGGTGGAGACGATGCCGTCGTTGGCGCCGAGGACCGCGGCGCGCAGCCAGTTCAGCCGGGATCCGAGCGAGCCGTCGTGGGCCTCGGCGTGGGTTGGTTCCGTCACAGCAGGGAGGATGACACCTCAGGAGGGAACAATGCGCCCACCGCGAGGGTGACTTCGGGGGAGGTGCGACGAGGTGTCAGTGGCGGCCCGTATCCTCAGTGACCATGCTCGAAGACCACACGACGACAGCGTCCTCCCCCACGGAGTGGCCGACCGCGTATCCCCAGGGGTACGCGGTCGTTGACGTGGAGACCACCGGCCTGGCCCGGGACGACCGAATCATCTCCGCCGCCGTCTACCGGCTGGACGCGCGCGGTGAGGTCGAGGACCACTGGTACACGCTGGTCAATCCGGAGCGGGATCCGGGGCCGGTGTGGATACACGGTCTGACGAGCGAGGTGCTGGAGGGCGCTCCCCTCTTCCAGGACGTGGCCGAGGAGTTCGCCGCCCGGCTCGACGGGCGGGTGCTCGTCGCGCACAACGCGGTCTTCGACTGGCAGATGATCGCGCGGGAGTACGCGCGCGCGGAGCGCGAGGCGCCGGTGCGGCAGCGGCTGTGCACCATCGCACTCTCCAAGGAGCTGAGGCTGCCGCTGCCCAACCACAAGCTGGAGTCGCTGGCGGCCCACTTCGGCGTCGTCCAGCAGCGGGCGCACCACGCGCTGGACGACGCGCGCGTGCTCGCGGAGGCGTTCCGGCCCAGTCTGCGGGCCGCTGCGGCGGGCGGCGTCCGGCTGCCGCTGCTGGAGTGCCGGCCGCTGACGGAGTGGTCCGACCGGCCCGCGCCGCTGATCGGCCGGCAGGCGAGCGGTCCCGGGGGCAGCGGTCAGGGCGGCTACAGCAGCTATCGGCCGAGCAGTTGGCGGCCGTCCCGCAAGCGGCCCGCCTGTCCGTATCCGAACCCCGGGCGGTACGAAGACGACAAACCGCTGAAGCAGGGCATGCGGGTCGCCTTCTCCGGGGACACGTCGGTCGAGCGCGAACTGCTGGAGGACCGGGCCGCCGAGGCGGGGCTGCATGTGGCGACCAGCATCTCCCGGCTGACCAGCCTCCTCGTCACCAACGATCCCGACTCGGGCACGTCGAAGGTGGTGAAGGCGCGCCAGTTCGGGACGCCCGTCGTGGACGAGGCGGCCTTCGGGCAGCTCCTGCGCGATGTCGAGAGCGCCGACGACTGACCCGTGCGCGGGCGACCCGTACGTACGGGTGATTGGCGCGCGACTCGCCCGCCGCCCGCTCGCCCGCGCGGGGGCGACGGCTCACCCTGTGGCGCATGGCGAGATGCGAAGTATGCGGCAATGACTACGGTATGACCTTCGAAGTCCACGCTCAGGGCGCTGTGCACGTCTTCGACTGCTTCTCCTGTGCGATTCATCGCATGGCACCGATCTGCGAGCACTGCCGGGTCCAGATCATCGGGCAGGGCGTCGAGGTCGAGGGTCGCTGGTACTGCGGCGCGCACTGCGCCCGCGCGGAGGGCCGGGTGGGCATCATCGACAAAGTGTGAGCCGGTCCCGCCCCCTGGAACGCCCGAGGGCCGACCCCCGGAAGGTCTGCTTCCGGTACCCCGCCTGATGCGCCCCACGACCGAGTTGTACGGTCGTGGGGTGTACCGCTTCCTGTTGTCCCGGCAGTGGGTGATCCTCACGCTGGTCTCCCTCCTCCTCATCCCCACGATGATCAGGCTGGGCTTCTGGCAGATGCATCGCTACGACGAGCGCACCGCGCGCAACCAACTGGTCTCCGACGCCCTGGGCGCGAAGCCGGTGCCCGTGGAGACGCTGACCACCCCGGGTCACACCGTCACCCGCGGCGAGCGGTACCGCAGCGTGAGCGCGACCGGCACCTTCGACACCGAGCACGAGGTCGTCGTCAGGCGTCGGGTCAACGCCGACGAGACGGTCGGCTTCCACGTCCTCACCCCGTTCGTCCTCGCGGACGGCAAGGTGCTGCTGGTCAACCGGGGCTGGATCCCCGCGGACGGTCCGAGTCAGACCGTGTTCCCGAAGATCCCCGCGCCGCCGAGCGGCCGAGTGACCGTCACCGGGCGGCTGATGCCCGACGAGACGACCTCGGCGAGCGGCATCAAGGACCTCAAGGGGCTGCCGGACCGGCAGATCATGCTGATCAACAGCGAGCAGGAGGCCCGGCGCCTCGGAGCCCAGGTGCTCGGCGGCTACATCGCGCAGACCGCGCCCGAGCCGAAGGGCGACAGCCCGGAGCTGCTCGGCCGGCCCGGCAACGAGGACGCGGCCCTGAACTACGCGTACGCCATCCAGTGGTGGCTGTTCTCGGTGGGCGTTCCCGTCGGCTGGGTGATCCTGGTCCGCCGCGAGTCCCGCGACCGGGCCCAGGCTGCCGCCCAGCCGACGGAAGAGGCCGAACCGGCGACGGTGTAGCCCCCCGTCCCCCCGAGCCCTCCAGGCCTCCGGCCGGTCCCGCCCGGGCCCCGCCGTTCAGCAGCAGCGGCTCTGCGCGTGGTCCTCGCGGTGGCGGCTGCGCAGCGCCTCGTACTCGCGGCGGGTCGGGGCCGGGGCGAGGGGATGGTGACGGCGGTGGCGCTCGCAGTAGCGGTCGTACTCCGCCTCCCCGGTCAGCTCGCGCAGATACCAGCGCACCGCCCGCGCCCAGCGCACGACGACCCTCACGACCCCACCGCCGTCGGCACGTCGATGCGGGACTCGACGTACGGCGCCTCGGTCGTCGGCAGCGGGACCGGGGAGCGGACGGCCCGTACGCAGACCACCGCCGTGTTCACGATCACCACGGCGACCAGCAGCAGGAACACGGCGATCAGGACGCCGTCCACGGTGGAGTTGGCGACCACCGTCCGCATGTCGGCCGACGACTTCGCGGGGGCCAGCACCTGGCCGGCGTCGAGGGCGTCGGCGTATCGCGTGCGCTGGGCGAAGAAGCCGATCCGGGGGTCGTCGGAGAGGATCTTCTGCCAGCCCGCGGTGAAGGTGATCGCGACCACCCAGGCCAGCGGGATGCCGGTCACCCAGGCCCAGCGCAGTCGCCCGGACTTGACGAGCACCGTCGTGCAGACGGTCAGGGCGATGGCGGCCAGCAGCTGGTTGGCGATGCCGAAGAGCGGGAAGAGCTGGTTGATCCCGCCGAGCGGGTCGGTCGCGCCGGAGTACAGGAAGTAGCCCCAGGCGGCGACCACCAGGCCGCTGCACAGCCAGATGCCGGGCTTCCAGTTGACCCGGCCGACCGGCTTCCACACGTTGCCGAGCATGTCCTGGAGCATGAAGCGGCCGACCCGGGTGCCCGCGTCCACCGTGGTCAGGATGAACAGCGCCTCGAACATGATGGCGAAGTGGTACCAGAAGGCCTTCATCGCGGTGCCGCCGAAGACGCCGGAGAAGATCTCCGACATGCCGACCGCGAGGGTGGGCGCGCCGCCCGAGCGGGCGATCAGGGTCTGCTCCTCGACCGCCTTGGCGGCCTGGGCGAGCTGGTCGGGGGTGATGGTGAAGCCGAGCCCCGCCACGGCATGGGACGCGGACTCGGCCGTCGCGCCCAGCAGTCCGGCCGGGGCGTTCATCGCGTAGTACAGGCCCGGCTCCAGCGTGGCCGCCGCGATCAGCGCCATGATCGCGACGAACGACTCCATCAGCATCGCGCCGTAGCCGATGAGCCGGACCTGCGACTCCTTCTGGATCAGTTTCGGAGTCGTTCCGGACGAGACCAGCGCGTGGAAGCCGGAGAGCGCGCCGCACGCGATGGTGATGAAGAGGAAGGGGAAGAGCGAGCCCGCGAAGACCGGCCCGGCGCCCGTACGCGCGAAGTCGCTCACCGCGTCCGCCCTGAGCACGGGCGCGGCCACGACCACGCCGACCGCGAGCAGCGCGATCGTGCCGATCTTCATGAACGTGGAGAGGTAGTCGCGCGGGGCGAGCAGCATCCAGACCGGCAGGACCGAGGCGACGAAGCCGTAGCCGATCAGGCAGAAGACCAGGGTGGTGGGGCTGAGGGTGAAGGTGTCCGCGAGGGAGGAGTTCTGGATCCAGCTGCCGCCGACGATCGCCAGCAGGAGCAGCGCCACGCCGATGAGGCTCGTCTCGACCACCCGGCCCGGGCGGATGCGGTGCAGCCAGAAGCCCATGAAGAGGGCGATGGGGACGGTCATCGCGACCGAGAAGGTGCCCCAGGGCGAGTGGGCGAGGGCGTTGACCACGACCAGCGCCAGCACGCCCAGCAGGATGATCATGATGGCGAAGACGGCGATCAGCGCCGCGGCCCCGCCCACCCGGCCGATCTCGTCGCTCGCCAGCTGCCCCAGCGACTTTCCGTCCCGGCGCATGGAGAGGAACAGGACGACCATGTCCTGCACCGCGCCCGCGAAGATCACGCCGGCGACGATCCACAGGGTGCCGGGCAGGTAACCCATCTGGGCCGCGAGGACCGGGCCGACGAGGGGTCCGGCGCCCGCGATCGCGGCGAAGTGGTGGCCGAGCAGGACACGGCGGTCGGTCGGCTGGAAGTCGACCCCGTCCTCCAGGCGCTCGGCGGGGGTCGCCCGGCGGTCGTCCGGTTCGAGGACGCGGCGGGCGACGAAGCGGGAGTAGAAGCGGTAGGCGATGGCGTACGAACCGAGGGCCGCGATCACCAGCCAGACGGCCGAGATCCGCTCGCCCCGGGCGAGGGCGAGGACGCCCCAGGCCACGGCCCCGAGCAGGGCGACAACGGTCCACAACAGCACGGACCTTGGTGATATACGCGACTTTTCCGGCACCGGACGGCCGGTTTCGGGCAGGGTGGACGTAGGCATGGCGGCTCCTCACCTGAACGGAGACCTGGGCGGAGATCGGCGGAGATCGGCGACGGGCGGCTCGCTCCCGTGCTCTCCCGCTCTCTCCCGCTCGCTGTCGGTCTGTGCAAGAGTTGCCCGCCCGCCGGAAGTGGTTGACAGCGAATTTCCAGAGGATTTCCCGCCTGTTCCGCGTCAACCGAAACGGCGGTGAGCGCAACTGAACCGGTGAGGGTTCAGGCACACCAAGGACGGTGACCCATGGCCGACGGCGCCATGACCACGACGTTCCTCGCCGTGATCGGCGGGGCGTCGTTGCTCGCCGCGACCGCGCGCCGGCTGCGCCCGAGCGACCGGCTGCCCTCCCTGGAGGGCTGGGCGCTCGCCGACCGCTCCCTCGGCCCCGTCTGGACCTGGCTGCTGCTCGGCGGCACGATCTTCACCGCGTACACCTTCACGGCCGTCCCGGGCCTCGCGTACGGCAGCGGGGCGTCCGCGTTCTTCGCCGTGCCGTACACGGTGATCGTCTGCCCGCTCGCCGGGCTGGTGTTCGCGGCGATCACCGTGGGCGCGCTGGTCCCGGCGGCCGTGATGTCGATCGCGGCCGCCACCGGCTTCGTACGCAATGTGTATGTCGAGTACGTCCACCCGACGGCCACGCCCAAGCGGCAGGTGCGGATCGCCAAGGCGGTGTCGCTGACCGCGAAGATCGGCGCGGTGGCGTTCGTGTTCGGGCTGCGCGACCAGGACGCGGTCAACCTTCAGCTGCTGGGCGGGGTGTGGATCCTGCAGATCTTCCCGGCCGTGGCCGTCGGGCTGTTCACCGGGCGGCTGCATCCGCGCGCGCTGCTCGCCGGGTGGGCGGCCGGCATGGCGGCCGGGACCTTCATGGTGGTGCGCGAGGGGTTCTCGTCCGTCGTCAGCCTGGGGTTCGGACCGGTGGAGATCTACGCCGGGCTCGTGGCCCTGCTGCTCAATCTGATCGTCGCGGTGGCCGGCACCGCGGCCCTCGACCGGCTCGGCGTCCCGCGCGGCGCCGACACCACCGACCTGCCCTCCCGCCTGGTCCTCAGGCGGCGCCCCGAGACGGGAGCGAACCAACCGTGAGACGCAGACCCCCGATCCCCGTGCAGGAGCCGCCCGTCGAGCCGCTCGCCCCCGTGGCGAGCGACCCGGCCGAGCTGGAACGCGAGGCGGGCCTGGCCCGGCTGTTCGAGCTGCACTACTCCTCGATGCTGCGGCTCGCCGTGCTGCTGGGCGCGGACGACCCGGAGAACGTGGTCGCCGAGGCCTACTACCAGATCTACCGCAAATGGCGGCGGCTGCGGGACGTGCAGGCGGCCGAGGCCTATCTGCGCTCCACCGTCTGCAATCTGACCCGGATGCGAATACGGCACCTCCAGGTCGCCCGCCGGCATGTGGAGAGCCCGCAGGAGCTCCCCGACGAGACGGTCGCCTCCGCGGAGAGCACCGCGCTGCTGCGCGACGACCAGCGCGTGCTGATCGACGCCCTCCAGCAGTTGCCGGCCCGGCAGCGCGAGGCGCTCGTGCTGCGGCACTGGCTCGGGCTGAAGGAGAGCGAGATCGCCGCCGCGATGGGCATCTCCTGCGGGTCCGTCAAAACGCACACCTCACGCGGCCTGGCCGCGCTCACCCAGGCGATGGAGACCCGGCGATGAACGACACCGACCGCACCGAGCGGGAGCTGCGCGAGGCCCTGGAGGCGCTGGCCGGCGGGGTGCGGCCGCCCGCCCCGGACGCCTATCGCACGGCCCGCGGCGAGTGGCTGCGGCGCGAACGCCGGCGGCGGCTGGTGCTCGCCGTGCTGATCGCCGTCGTCTTCGCGCTGGCCACGCTGATCGGCCTGTGGGTGCTGAACCAGGCCCCGTCGGAGCCGGGGGTCGTCTTCTCCGGGGCCGGCGCGCCGATGAGCCTGCCGTCACTCGCCAGGCCGCACCCCTGATTGCCGCCCCGGTCCGCCGGGAACCCGCAACCCCATGCACCCCCGCATCGAGGACTACGCTCTCATCGGCGACGAACAGACCGCCGCCCTGGTCGGCACGGACGGTTCCGTCGACTGGCTCTGCCTGCCCCGCTTCGACTCCGGGGCCTGCTTCGCCCGCCTGCTCGGCGACGAGGAGAACGGCCACTGGCGCATCGCCCCCAAGGACGTCGAGGGTCCCTGCACCCGGCGCGCCTACCGACCCGACACGCTCGTCCTGGACACCGAGTGGGAGACCGACGAGGGCGCGGTCCGGGTCACCGACCTGATGCCCCAGCGCGACGGGGCCCCCGACGTCGTCCGCGTCGTCGAGGGGCTGCGCGGCCGGGTCACCGTCCGCAGCACGCTGCGGCTGCGCTTCGACTACGGCTGGGTCGTGCCGTGGATGCGCCGGGTGGACGGGCATCGCGTGGCCGTCGCCGGTCCGGACTCGGCCTGGTTCCGCAGCGAGCCGGCCGTGCACACCTGGGGCGAGGACTTCTGCACGCTCTCGGAGTTCACCGTCGCCGAGGGCGAGTCGGTCGCCTTCGTGCTGACCTGGCACCCCTCGCACGAGCCCCGTCCGCCGCTGGTCGACCCGTGGGAGGCGCTGCGCATCAGCGTCGAGGACTGGCAGGCGTGGGCCGCCCGCTGCCGCTACCGCGGGCCTCACCGGGACACCGTCATGCGCTCGATCATCACCCTCAAGGCCCTCACCTACGCGCCGACCGGCGGCATCGTCGCCGCGCTCACCACCTCGCTGCCCGAGGAGCTGGGCGGGGTCCGCAACTGGGACTACCGCTACTGCTGGCTGCGCGACTCCACCCTCACCCTCGGCGCCGCCCTCGCGGCCGGCTACCACGAGGAGGCCGAGGCCTGGCGCAACTGGCTGCTGCGCGCCGTCGCGGGCGACCCGGCGGACCTGCAGATCATGTACGGGCTGGGGGGCGAGCGCCGGCTGCCCGAGTGCGAGCTGCCCTGGCTGGCCGGCTACGGCGGCTCCAAGCCCGTCCGCATCGGCAACGGAGCGGTGAACCAACTGCAACTGGACGTCTACGGCGAGGTCATGGACTCGCTGTCGCTGGCCCGGACCGCGGGCATGACGCCCAGGCCGCACATGTGGGCGGTGCAGAGCGCGCTGATGAACTGGCTCAGCGAGAACTGGCGGCAGCCGGACGAGGGCCTGTGGGAGGTGCGCGGCGGCCGGCGGCAGTTCGTGCACTCCAAGGTGATGGTGTGGGTGGCCGCCGACCGGGCCGTCCGCTCGCTGGAGGAGCACCCGGACCTGAGCGGCGACCTGGCGGGCTGGCGGGCGATGCGCGACGAGGTGCACCGGGAGGTGTGCGAGCAGGGCTACGACCCGGAGCGCAACACCTTCACGCAGTACTACGGCTCGGCCGACCTGGACGCCTCCCTGCTGTTCATCCCGCGCGTCGGTTTCCTGCCGCCGGAGGACCCGCGCGTCGTCGGCACCGTCGACGCGGTCCGCGCGGAGCTCGGGCACGGCGGTCTGGTACGCCGCTACAGCACCGAGGGCGCGACCGTCGACGGCCTGCCGGGCACCGAGGGCGCCTTCCTGGCCTGCTCGTTCTGGCTCGCGGACGCGCTGCACATGACGGGCCGTACGCGGGAGGCACGGGAGCTGTTCGAACGGCTGGTGGGCCTGGCCAACGACGTGGGGCTGCTGGCGGAGGAGTACGACCCGGTGGCCCGCCGGCATCTCGGCAACTTCCCGCAGGCCTTCAGTCACATCGGCCTGGTGCACACCGCCTTCGCCCTGTTCGGCGACGAGGAGGCAGGATAGGGCCATGGATCTTGGACTGAAGGACCGGGTGTACGTCGTCACCGGAGCCACCCGCGGCCTGGGCAACGCCGCCGCGCGCGAGCTCGTCGCGGACGGCGCGAAGGTCGTGCTCACCGGCCGTGACGAGAAGCGCACCGCGGAGGCGGCCGCCGAGCTGGGGCCGAACGCCGTCGGCGTCGCCGTGGACAACGCCGACCCGGCGGCGGCGGCCCGGCTCATCGCCGCGGCCCGGGAGGCCTTCGGCGGGTTCGACGGGGTGCTGGTGAGCGTGGGCGGGCCGCCGCCCGGGTTCGCCGCGGACAGCACGGACGAGCAGTGGCAGGCCGCGTTCGAGTCGGTGTTCCTCGGCGCGGTCCGGCTCGCCCGGGCGGCCGCCGCCGCGCTGGAGGCCGGCGGGGTCATCGGGTTCGTGCTGTCGGCGTCGGTGCACGAGCCGATCCCCGGGCTGACGATCTCGAACGGACTGCGGCCCGGGCTCGCGGGCTTCGCCAAGTCCCTGGCCGACGAGGTGGGGCCGCGGGGCATCCGGGTGGTCGGGCTGCTGCCGTCCCGGATCGACACCGACCGGGTGCGCGAGCTGGACGCGCTCTCGGCCGACCCGGCGGCCACCCGGGCCGCGATCGAGTCCCGCATCCCGCTGCGGCGCTACGGGACGCCTGAGGAGTTCGGGCGGACGGCCGCGTTCCTGCTGTCCCCGGCCGCCTCCTACCTGACGGGCGTCATGCTGCCGGTGGACGGCGGGATGCGCCACGGGTTCTAGATGATCAATTCCAAGGGGTGCCTGCGGAGACGCAAACGAGGGCATCCATGATCGTTTTGTGACGAACAACCTGGACACCCTCGCGACAG
>NZ_JBFAKW010000113.1:0-31883 GCF_040655955.1 Streptomyces sp. NPDC050263
GGTGGGTGGGTGGGTGGGTGGGTGGGTGGGTGGGTGGGTGGGTGGCTGGCCGGGCGGGCAGGCGGCCGGGACGGGTGGTCAGCCAGGCGGGCGGACGGACGGCCGGGCGGCCGGGCGGGATCAGCCCGGGGTCACCAGTCTTGCCTCGTAGGCGAAGACCGCCGCCTGGGTGCGGTCCCGCAGGCCCAGTTTCACCAGGATCCTGCTCACATGGGTCTTGATGGTCGACTCCGCCACCACCAGCCGCTCGGCTATCTCCGCGTTCGACAGGCCCTGGGCGATCAGGACCAGTACCTCCGTCTCCCTCTCGGTCAGGTCGCCGTAGGCCTCCTGGGCGGATGTGCGGGACAGGCCCGGGATGTCCGTGAGCTTGGCGAACTCCGTGATCAGCCGCTTCGTGACGGAGGGCGCCAACAGGGCCTCGCCCGCCGCCACCACGCGTACCCCGTCGGCCAGTTGACGGGCCGAGGCGTCCTTCAGCAGGAAGCCCGAGGCTCCCGCGCGCAGCGCCTGGTAGACGTATTCGTCCAGGTCGAACGTGGTGAGCACCAGCACCTTCGCCGTGCCGTCCGCCGCCACGATCTCCCTGGTCGCCTCGATGCCGTTCAGCTCGGGCATCCGGATGTCCATCAGAACGACGTCGGGAGCCAGTTCGCGGACCCTGTCCACCGCCTCCCGGCCGTTGACCGCCTCGCCCACGACCTCGATGCCCGGCATCGCGTTCAGCAGGACCGAGAAGCCCTCGCGCACCATCATCTGGTCGTCGGCGATCAGTACCTTGATCGTCATGCCCCACCCTCACCGGCAGCAGGCTCGGGAGCGGACGAGCCCTGCGAGGGCTTGGTCGCCATCGGGACCGGCAGGAACACCGTCACCTCGTAGCCTCCCTCCCGCGTCGGTTCCGCCGTCATCTCGCCGTTCAGCATCGTGACCCGCTCCCGCATTCCGGTGATGCCATGGCCGGCGCCGGGTGAGGGCTTGATCAGGGTCGGGTTGGGCGGGGCGCCGTTGACTATCCGCAGGCCCAGGCCGCCGAGGACGTATCCGACCTCCACCCGTGCGCTCGCCCCGGGCGCGTGGCGGAGCGTGTTGCTCAGCGCCTCCTGGACTATTCGGTAGGCCGACAGCTCCACGCCCTGCGGCAGTTCGCGCACCGCGCCGGTGACCCCCTTCTCCACGTCCAGGCCGGCCTCCCGCACGTTGGCGAGCAGTCTGTCCAGCTCGGCGAGCGTGGGCTGCGGGGCGTCCGGGACCTCGTAGTCCTCGGCGCGGACCACGCCCAGGACCCGGCGCAGCTCCGTGAGGGCCGCCACCGCGTTCTCCCGGATGGTCGCGAAGGCCTTCTCCAGCTCCGGCGGCGGGTTCTCCACCCGGTAGGGGGCGGCCTCGGCCTGGATGGCGACCACCGACATGTGGTGCGCGACCACGTCGTGCAGTTCGCGGGCGATCGTGGTGCGCTCCTCGAGCAGGGTGCGCCGGGACCGCTCGTGCGCGGTCACCGTCTCCTGCGCCGTCACCTTCTCTTCGGCCTGCCGACGGATGTGCCAGACCGTGATGGTGAGGAGGATGATCGCGGAGAAGACGAGCATGGGCGCGATGTTCGTGGCGTAGTGGCTCCAGCCGAAGGCCGACTCGGCGACGAAGCCGTAGGTCGCCGTCAGCAGCCACATCCACGCCGCCGTGCGGGGGCGGGTGCGTATCGCCACGACCGTCAGGACCATGAGGTGGGAGGCGAAACTGCCCGGAAGCCACGGCCAGTTGCCGTAGGTCGAGCCGACCAGGGCCACCGCCGTGGTCGAGGCGAGGGACAGCCAGAACGCGCCGATCGGCCGCACCAGCGTCATCAGCACCGGTGCCAGGGCGAGCAGGCCGAGCACGGCGGACTGGCTCCCTCCGTCGTTGTCGACCGAGGCGATCATCATCGCCAGGACGCCGCCCGCCCCGACCACCGCGTGCCGGGACCAGGTCGCGTACTCCCGTCGGCGGCCCTTCAACCGGCCCAGGACGACGCCGGTGGGCTCACTGCGGGGCAGCGGGCGGTAGGCGAAGGCGTCGTGGATCAGGTCCCGTCGCAGGCCGCGCAGGGCTTCCACGGCCGCCCGGAACTCCGGGCTGCGCGGCCGGTAGGCCTCGAAGGAGTCGTCCGGGTCGTCCGGGTGCGCGGTGTGCGTCTGCATCGTCTCGGTCACGTTCAAAACGGTAGGCGCAGCCGGGGGTCACGGTCGTCACCAGTGAGGGGGGTTCCTGCGCGTCCCTCTCAAGTACTACGGGTTCGACGGGGGGTCCGCCGGAGCGGAACCGCTCGGTACCCCGACGCTCAGTACCCCGACGCTCGGTACCCCGACGCTCAGTACCCGGCCGGTCTCACCAGCCCCGACTCGTAGGCGAACACCGCCGCCTGAGTGCGGTCCCGCAGGCCCAGTTTCACCAGGATGCGGCCCACGTGCGTCTTCACGGTCTGCTCGGCGACGAAGAGGTGGCTCGCGATCTCCGTGTTGGACAGGCCCTGGGCGATCAGGGTGAGCACTTCCGTCTCGCGTTCCGTGAGATCGCCGACCTGCTCCTTCAGCGGAGCTCTGGGCTTGCCGTCGAGCCGGGAGAACTCGGCGATCAGCTTGCGGGTGATGCCGGGGGCGAGCAGCGCGTCGCCGGCCGCCACCACCCGGACCGCCTCGGCCAGTTGGTCCGCGGAGGCGTCCTTCAGCAGGAACCCGGACGCGCCGGCCCGCAGTGCGTCGTACACGTACTCGTCGAGGTCGAAGGTGGTGAGCACCAGCACCTTGATGTGGGGGTGGTCGAGGGTGATGCGGTGCGTGGCGTCGATGCCGCCGAGCTCGGGCATGCGGATGTCCATCAGGACGACGTCCGGGGTGAGTTCGGCGACCTTCGCGATCGCGTCCAGGCCGTCCACCGCGTTCCCGATCACCTCGATGCCGGGGTGCGCGTTGAGGAGCACGGTGAAGCCCTGCCGGACCATCTGCTGGTCGTCGGCGATCAGTACGCGGATGGTGCCGCCGGTCGTCATCGGTTTCCTTCGAGTGTCGGGGGCGGACGGTTCGGGTCGTCCGGGTCGTCGGGGTCGTCCGAATCGCTGAAGTCGTCCGGGGCGTCCGGATCATCCGGGTTGTCCAGGTCGTTCAGGGCATCCGGGTCGTCCGGGAAGATGAGTTCGAGACCTTCTGGCGTTCCGAGGTCGTCGGAATCGTCGGGGCGTGGTGCCGTGCCGTCCCTCGGCAGGAACGCCATGACCGCGAAGCCGCCGTGCAGGGTCGGGTACGCGTTGACGTGGCCGCCCAGCATCACCGCCCGCTCGCGCATGCCGAGCAGACCGTGTCCCGCTCCCGGGGACGGCCGTACGGGTTCGCTCGGGCGGGAGTTGGTGACCTCCAGGTGCAGGCCCCGGGGGTCATGGGTGACCTCGACGCGCACCCGCGACCCCGGCGCGTGCCGCAGGGCGTTGCTCAGCGCCTCCTGGACTATCCGGTACGCCGACAACTGCACGCCCGGCGGGTACACCGGCGCCTCGCCCTCGATCGTGGCGACCACGTCCAGTCCCGCGGCACGGGTGTTCTCCATCAGGGCGTCGAGTCGGTCGAGCGTGGGCTGCGGGGCGTCCGGGGCGGCTCCGGCGCCGGCCGCGCCGAGGCCGTAGGGGTCCTCGGGGTTCTCCGAGCGCAGCACGCCGAGCACCCGGCGCAGTTCGGCGAGCGCCTCCAGGGCGTTCTGCCGGATGCCGGCGAGGTTCTCCTTGAGTTCCTCGGACGGGTTCTCCACCAGGTGCGGGGCGACCTGGGCCTGGATGGAGATCACCGACATGTGGTGGGCGACCACGTCGTGCAACTCGCGGGCGATCCGGTTGCGCTCCTCCAGCAGGGTGCGGCGGGCGCGTTCCTCCGCGGTGATCGTCTCCTGTTCGACGAGCTGGGTGCGGGCCTCGCCGAGCCCGCGGAAGGCGGTGCCCACGAGGACTACGACCCCGCAGACGGCGACGGCAGTGACGCCCGTCGAGTTGTATGTCGCCCCGCCGATGACACCCTGGACCACCCAGGTCGTCAATGCCGTGGCGGCCAGCGCCCCGACGGCCACGCGGGGGCGCATGCGCAGTGCCAGGAGCAGGAGCACGAAGGCATGGGCGAAGATCTCGGCGTCGTTCCACGGCCAGTCGGGTCCCGGCACCGGGTGACCCACGAGAATCGGTCGCGCGGCCACGGCGGCGACGACGACGCCGGCCAGGGACAACGCCCACGCGGGCACCGGCCGCCACAGTGCGAGCACGACGGCCGCGCCCTGCGCGAACCCGGTCAGCGTCGTCAGCGCCGTGGGCAGGGCGTAGCGGCCCGTCTGCTCCGAGCCGGCCAGGGCGATCCCGAGGGCGATCCAGCACACCACCACGTACCCCGGCAGCCGCGCCCAGCGAAGTCCCCGGGCGAAGAGTCTGCGGCGGGCCGCGCCTACGGGGGCGGGCGCCGCGCCGTCGAGTGGGGTGCTGGCCTCAGCGGAGCTCTTCTCGCCGGTCACGGGCCCAACCCTAGGCACTGCGGGCCGCCTTCGTCTCCGGTCGGCCGGAACCGTGGTGGACGCGGATCACTCGCGACCTCCGGCCGTCGGCCCGGCGAGGCCCTCGTCCCCGCGCCCGCTGTCCCTGCCCCCGCTCGTAGGTGTGGAACGCCGCCCAGCACACCCCCAGCACCAGCGCGAAGACCGGCAGCCACAGCAGCCTGGCCGCCACCCAGTCCAGCCCGTCGGGAACCGTGTGCAGGCCGGGCATCCGGCCCGCGAGGAGGCCCGTGGCGGTGGTCGCCATCATCGCCGTCTGGTGCCAGAGGAACACGGTCATCGCGGAGAGGTTGACCAGCGCCACTCCTGCCCAGAGCAGAGGGCGGGTCATGGCCCGGCGCAGTGGGTCGCGCAGCAGCAGCGCCAGTCCGCACTGGGCGAGTCCGAAGGTGACGGCGGCCAGGGTCGGCGGGTACAGGTTGGACACCGCCGCGCCGGGCACGCCCACCATGGACGCCGGGTAGCCGGCGAAGCCGACCAGCACGGCTGTCGTCACCGTGCCGCCGACCAACAGCGTCCAGCCCGCCCGCGGGCGCTCCAGCTCACCTCGGGTCCAGGCCGCGCCCAGGGTGTACGGCACCAGCCAGCCCGCCGCCAGGTTCACCCAGCCGAGCCACTCCGGGCCGCCGAGGCCGAAGCGCACGACGTCGACGTGGAGGACGACGGCCAGTGGCCACAGCGGGTTGAGCCGGGCCAGCAACGGGGTCGCCGCCGTCAGCGCGGCGAAGACCAGCAGGAACCACAGCGGGGACAGCGCCAGTTTGACGACGGTGTGCACGGTGACGAAGGACGCGCCGCCGAGCAGCAGCCCCAGCACGGCCACCGTCCACACGACCAGGACGGCCGACACCGGCTTGAACAGCCGGGCCAGGCGCGCCCGTAGCCAGGCCCCGTAGGTCCCGCCCCGCGCCCGGGTCGAGGCGAGGCTCCAGGTCGCCACATGGCCGCCCACCATGAAGAACACGGCGAGCGTCTGGAACACCCAGGAGACCGGCGCCAGCCAGGGCATCGGACCGAGCGGGCTCGCGGCGCGCAGCGTGCCGCCGTCGGCGACCAGGGCGGTCACCAGCCAGTGGCCCAGCACCACGCCGAGGATCGCGAACGCGCGCAGGGCGTCGACGGCGCGGTCGCGGCGCGGAGGCGTCGCTGCGTCGATACGGGCCGCGGCTCGCCGTATCCCGGACAGTCGGCGTACCTGATGTGTCTCACGCACCGGTGACCTCCGAGGTCTCGCCGAGGACGATCCGGGCGATGTTGGCCAGCGAGGCCGAGCCCGGCCTGAAGTAGTCGCTGTGGCCGCCGGAGCCCGCCGCGAAGACGTGAGCGCCGAACGACGGGGACATCGGGTCGGCGCCCAGGCCGACCGTGGTGCCGAACAGGTCCGCGCTGACGTGCGGGACGTCCGCCACCCAGTCGTCGGCGCCCCGGGCCGCCCAGACCCGCGCGCGGGTGTGCAGGCCGGCCGCGGAGTCCACGCCCGTGCCCGGGCTGCCGAGCAGCACGAGGTCGGAGACGTCCAGGCCGGGGGCCGCCCGGCCGCACACGACCGTGCCGTACGAGTGGCAGAGGAGGGAGACGCGGGTGTCCGGGCCGGTGAGGGTGCGCAGCCCGCGCAGGAACTCCCGCAGCTCGGGGGCCGCTTCGTCGGCTCGGCCCGGCGTGATCACCGTCGTGCTGACCGTGGCCGGGGTGGTGTACCCGAGCCACGCGACGACGGCCGTCCGCACACCCGACGCCTGGCCCGTGCCGGACGCCTTGGCCCGCACACCCGACGCCTGGCCCGTGCCGGACTCCCCGCCGGTACCGGACTCACCCGGTGCGCCCGGCTCCCCCTCAAGTCGCTCGTACAGCGCGGCCGCTGCCGCCCGGAAGCGGGCGTACGTGTCCAGCGAGGTGTCGGAGCCCGGTATCAGGATCGCGACGCGGTCGGCGTGGGCGAGGTCGCCGAACACCTCGGTGGCGCGCCCTTGGCCACGCCCGTCGAAGGCGAGCAGGTTGCGGGACGGGGACGCGAACCCCTCGTCGGCGGCGGCGCGGTGGCGGTCGCCGTGCGCGGCGGCCATCCGGGAGGCCAGCTCGGCGTTGGCCCGGTTGGCGGCGTACGCCTCCTCCAGCGTCGCCGCCGTCACCGGGGCGAGGGCGGCGGGGGCCGGGGCCGGGATCTGCGGGCTCGCCGCGGCCGCCGTGAGGGGGACGACGACGGCCGCGGTGATGAGAACGGCCAGCAGGGCGCGAACCCAGCGCCGCGCCCGGGGCGTTCCCCCTTCGCCACGCCGCCGTGCACGAAAACGAAGCTCCGCCATCCCGCCCCTCCCCCGCCCGTCCGCCCGGTCATCGGGCGTTTCAGGCTTGGAAGTTACGGATCGGCGCTCGTCGTTCGCGTCCCGCCTGGGAACTGTTCTCCGACGTAGCTCTCAGGTACTACGGGTACGACAGGTCCGCACACCTACGGGAGGCACGGGCCCCCAGCAGGGGGCTACCCATTGACAGGCCTCACGACGCCAGCCAGGGGGCCACCCACCGACAGGCCCCACCACACCGACCAACAGGCCACCCACCGACCAGCATCACCACGCCAGCCAGGGGGCCACCCACCGACCAGCATCACCACGCCAGCCAGGGGGCCACCCGCCGACCAGCATCACCACGCCAGCTGTGCGATCTCCTCCGCCACCACCGCGCACGCGTCCGCCGCCGGATCGATGAGCGGGAAGTGGCCGACGTCCTCCAGGAGGGTCAGGCCCACCACTTCGCCCGCCTTCGCCGCCGCGTCCGCGTACGCCTCGGCGACGGCCTGCGGGACGACCAGGTCGCCGCGGCCCTGGACCAGCGTCGTCGCGATGCCGGTCGGCAGCAGGAGCGCGGGGTCGGCGTACGGCCGTCGCTCGTCGAACTGCGCTTCCCCGCCCAGGAGTTGGCGGGCGGCTCCGCCGCACACGTCCAGCTTCTCGGCGACCGCGAAGTCGGCGATCGGGGCGAGCGCGACGACGCCCCGCAGCGGGACGGGAGCGCCGGTGCGCCAGGGCGCGTCGGCGGGCAGTACATGCCGGGCCGCCGCCCACAGGGCGAGGTGGCCGCCGGCCGAGTGGCCGACGAGGACCATGCGGCGCGCGTCGGCCTGCGGGACGGCCTCCCGGACGAGCGCGGGGAGCGCGTCGAGGGCGGCGGCGACGTCGTCGAAGGTGCCGGGCCAGCGCCCCGCGATCGGGGATGTCCCCTCCGGGACCGGGCTCTCGGCGCCGCGCCGGTACTCCATGTTGGCCACGGCGAACCCGCGCCCGGCCAGGTAGTCCGCGAACGGCGTGATGTGCCGCCGGTCGTACGGCGCCCGCCAGGCCCCGCCGTGCAGCACGACGACGAGCGGGACGGGACCGCCCGGGCCCACCTCCACTCGCGGAACGTAGAAGTCGATCACCTGGTCGGGGTGGTCTCCGTACGCCGCGGTGACGTCGGGGTCGACGGGCGGATGCCCGAAGGCCGACTCCTCCTCGGCGACGGCCCGGGCTGCGACAACGTCGTCCGGCATGCTCCAACCTCTCAGCGGCGATGGGGGTACCTCCCAGGCTTTCGGCGCTGGGGGAGGATTTGGCGGACCAGGAGAGAATTCGGCCGTTGGCCGGGACGGTATCAGGCCCATGACGTGCGCGGACACGCGGATATCACGCTCGGTGAGGGACAAAACGGTTCTGCTGGGTGAACTACCGGGCGAACCCGGCAGCCCCACACCAGCCCCGCACCAGCCCCCACCTGCCTGCGCCGGCATCTCGTCGGCATCTCGCCGGGCCCGGCACCGGCATCTCCGCCAGGCCCTACGCCACCTCCGCCAGCACCTCCGCCAGTACCCGTGCCGCCCGTTCCACGTCCGCGAACCCGACGTACAGCGGAGTGAAGCCGAAGCGGAGGACGTCCGGGCGGCGGTGGTCGCCGACGATCCCGCGCTCGATCAGCCGTTTCATGACGTCACCGGCGATGGCGGAGCAGCGCAGCGCCACCTGGCTGCCGCGCTCCTCGTGACGCACCGGAGTCAGCGACTCGACCCGCCCCTCGGGGACGTACGCGTCCACGCACTCCAGGAAGAAGTCCGTAAGGGCCAACGACTTCGCCCGCACCGCCGCGACCGGGACGCCGTCCCAGACCTCGAGCGCCGCCTCCAGGGCGAGCATCGACAGGATGTCCGGGGTGCCGACCCGTCCGCGCAGCGCGCCCCGCGCCGGCTCGTACTCCGCCCGCATGCCGAAAGGCTCGGCGTGCGAGTTCCAGCCGGGCAGCGGGGAGTCGAAGCGGTCCTGCAGGCCCTTGCGCACATACAGATACGCCGGTGAACCCGGGCCGCCGTTAAGGTACTTGTAGGTGCAGCCGACCGCGAGGTCGACGCCGTGCTCGTCGAGGCCGACCGGCAGGGCGCCCGCGCTGTGGCACAGGTCCCAGACGGAGACCGCGCCCGCCGCGTGCACGGCGGCGGTGAGCGACGGCAGGTCGTGCAGCCGCCCGGTGCGGTAGTCGACGTGGTTGAGCAGGACGGCGGCCGTCCGCTCCGACAGGGCGGCCGGCACTTCGCCGGGCGTCACCGGGCGCAGCGTGTGGCCGGTCAGCCGGGCCGCGGACCGGGCGATGTAGCCGTCCGTGGGGAAGGTCGTCGCGTCGACGAGGATCTCGTCGCGGCCGCCGGCATCGTCACCGGCACCGTCCTGCGCGATGCGCACCGCGCCCACGAGTGCCTTGAAGACGTTGACGCTCGTGGAGTCGCCGACCACGATCTGGCCGGCCGCCGCGCCCACCAGCGGGGCGATCCGGTCGCCGATCCGCTCGGGGGCGGTCCACCAGCCGCTCTCGTCCCAGGAACGGATGCGCAGCTCGCCCCACTGGCGGCGGACGACGTCCGCGACCTGGTCGGGGACGGCGGCGGGCAGTGCGCCCAGCGAGTTGCCGTCGAGGTAGACGCCGTCGTCGAGCACGAACCGGGCGCGCAGGCCGGCGAGTTCGTCGGCGGCGTCCAGCTCCTTGGCCGCGGCCGCCTTGAAAGCCAGGTCAGACATGGGACCTCGCCGTCCACAGCTCGGGGAAGACGTTCTTCTGCGCGCGCTTCTCCAGCCAGGCCACGCCGGCCGAGCCGCCCGTGCCCGCCTTGGCGCCCATCGCGCGGCGGGTGGCCACGAGGTGGTCGTTGCGCCATCGCCAGACCAGTTCGGCGACGTCCGTCAACGCCTCGCCGAGGCGTGCGATGTCGTCGGACTCGTCCGCCGAGTACACGGCCGTCCACACCGCCTCGACGTCCTCCGAGGGCTCGTGGCGCTGCGAGACGTCACGCTCCAGGACGGCGGCGGGGATCGGGTGGCCGCGGCGGGCCAGCAGGCCCAGCACCTCGTCGTACAGGCTCGGCTCGTGCAGCGCCTTCTCCAGCTCCGCGTGGACGCGGGGCGCGCCGCGGTGCGGGACCAGCATGGACGCGGACTTCTCGCCGAGCAGGAACTCCATGCGCCGGTACATCGCCGACTGGAAGCCGGAGCCCTCGCCGAGCGCGGAGCGGTAGGAGTTGAACTGGCCGGGGGTCAGCTGGCCGAGCGGCTTCCAGGAGGCGTTGAGCGCCTCCAGTTCGCGGACGGAACGCTTCAGCGCGTCGATCGCCACCGGGACCCGGTCCTCGCGCAGGGCCTGCGCGGCGGTCTCCCACTCGTGCACGATGACGGTGAACCACAACTCCATGACCTGGGTCGTGACCAGGAAGACCATCTCTCCGGGGTCGTCGGAGAGGGTGTGCTGGAGGTGGGTGAGCACGTCCGCCTTGACGTAGTCCTCGTACGGCGTCGTGCCGGCGAAGTCGAGATGCGGAGTCTCGGGCTCCGAAGCCTGGTGAGGCTGAGCCTGCTGGGACATCGCTGTCTCCTGTTATGTACTCCGGGTGGCGGTCCGCCCCTGCCGTTACCGACACGGGGGCCCCGGTCCCCACCCGCATCCTGCGCAATCGGACACCGAAAACGCAAGGCCCGTCCGGTCACACCAGGACCGGACGGGCCACCCGCACCACTCCTGGGGGGTCAGCCCAGGGTCTGGGCGGCCGTGGGCGAGGAGTCCTTCAGGAACTGCGTGCAGCGCTCGTACTCGGCCTGCTCGCCGATCGCCTGCGCGGCGCGGGCGAGGCCGTGCAGGGCGCGCAGGAAGCCGCGGTTCGGCTCGTGCTCCCAAGGCACCGGGCCGTGGCCCTTCCAGCCGCCCCGGCGCAGGCTGTCCAGCCCGCGGTGGTAGCCCGTACGGGCGTAGGCGTACGACTCCACCACGCTGCCCCGCTCGAACGCGTCGTCGGCGAGCTGGGCCCAGGCCAGGGAGGACGTCGGGTACTTCGCGGCGACGTCTGCGGGCGCGGTGCCGCTCGCGAGGAGCTCGCGCGGCTCGGGGTCGTCGGGGAGGTGGGTCGGGGGCGGGCCCCCGAGGAGGTTTTCGTGAATGGACATGGGTCCAGTCTGCTCCACTCCCCGCCCGCCGTTCCACGCGCGCTAACCGAGACGCTTGCGGGTCTGTTCGCCCTCCAGTGGGGGCGCCAGCACGCTGCTGTGCGTCAGGCACTCCGGGTGGGTGCAGTCCGGCGCCGGGCGGCGGACCGTCGCGAAGGCCACCGCGGCCCCGGCCACCAGCAACCCGGCGCACCAGCCCATCGCCTGGCGAAACGCGTCGTCGAAGGCGGTCGCCGAGCGGTACGCCTCCGGGCCCATGCCGGTGAGCAGGGGCAGCGCGGCCACCGCGACCAGGCCGGCCACCCGCGCCGCCGCGTTGTTGATCCCGCTGGCCAGGCCGGCCCGGCCGACGTCCACCGAGGCCAGGACGGTCGCGGTCAGCGGGGCGACCAGGGTGACCAGGCCGAAGCCGAGGACCAGCACGGCGGGCAGCACGTCGGCGAGGTAGGACGTGTCGGGCCCTACCCTCATCATCAGCAGCATCCCGGCGGCGCACAGCAGCGGTCCGACGGTGAGCGGGATGCGCGGCCCGATGTGCTCCGCCAGCTCGCCCGAGCGGGCGGACAGCAGCAGCATCAGCACGGTCGTCGGCAGCAGCGCCGTGCCGGCGGCCAGCGCCGACCAGCCGGACACGACCTGGAGCTGGAGCGCGGCGAGGAAGAAGAACCCGCCGAGGGCCGCGTACACGCACAGCGTGACCAGGTTGACGGCCGTGAACTGGCGGGAGGCGAAGATGCCCGGCGGCATCATGGGGTCCGGCCGCCGCCGCTCCACCATCACGAAGGCCACCCCCGCCGCGACGCCCACGACGGCCGACAGCACCACCACGACCGACGCTTCCCGGGCCTCGATCAGGGCGTATGTGACGAGCGCGAGCGCCAGCGCGCCCAGCACCGCGCCCAGGACGTCGAAGCGGCCGTGCGTCAGCTTGTCCCGCGACTCCGGGACGTGCCGCAGCGCCACCGGCACGCACACCACCGCCAGCGGCACGTTCAGCAGGAACACCCAGCGCCAGCCCGGCCCGTCCACCAGCCAGCCGCCGAGGAAGGGGCCGATCGCCGCGCCCATGCCGCCGAAGCCGGACCACAGACCCACGGCCCGTGACCGGTCGTCGGGGTGGAAGGAGGCCTGGATCAGCGCCAGCGAGCCGGGGGTCAGCAGCGCGCCCCCGACGCCCTGGAGGGCGCGGGCCGCGATCAGCACCCCGGTGTTCGGCGCGATCCCGCACAGCAGGGAGGCGGCCGCGAACCACACGACGCCGACCACGAAGACCTTGCGGCGTCCGTAGCGGTCGCCGAGGGAACCGCCCAGCAGGATCAGACCGGCCAGCGTCAGCATGTACGCGTTGACCGTCCACTGGAGCACCGCCAGGTCGGCGTCCAGGTCACGGCCGATGCGCGGCAGCGCCACGTTGACGACCGTCGAGTCGAGCAGGGCCATGCTGGACCCGAGCACGGTGGTGAGCAGGATCCATCTGCCCTGGGCCGAGGCCATCCGGATGTCCGCCATGCCCACAGGTATACAGCGAGCCCGGCGCCGTCGACAGACGGACGCCGGGCTCACCGCACAGCGGCTGACAGCGACTACAGGACGGCCTCGGGACTACTTGATCTTCTGGCCCGCCGAGCGCAGGTGCTGCGTGGCCTCGGTGACCCGCGCGGCCATGCCCGCCTCGGCCAGCTTGCCCCAGGTCCGCGGGTCGTAGGTCTTCTTGGAGCCGACCTCGCCGTCGACCTTCAGGACGCCGTCGTAGTTGCGGAACATGTGGTCGGCGACGGGACGCGTGAAGGCGTACTGCGTGTCCGTGTCGATGTTCATCTTGACGACGCCGTTCTCCAGCGCGATCGCGATCTCCTCCGGGGTGGAGCCGGAGCCGCCGTGGAAGACGAAGTCGAACGGCTGGGAGCCGGCCGGCTTGCCGTACTTCGCGGCGATGCCCTCGTTCAGCTCCTTGAGCAGGTCGGGGCGGAGCACGACGTTGCCCGGCTTGTACACGCCGTGGACGTTGCCGAAGGACGCGGCCAGCAGGTAGCGGCCCTTGTCGCCCAGGCCCAGCGCCTCGACGGTGCGCACCGCGTCGTCGACCGTCGTGTACAGGGAGTCGTTGATCTCGTGCGAGACGCCGTCCTCCTCACCGCCGGTGGGGGTGATCTCCACCTCGAGGATGATCTTCGCGGCGGCGGTGCGGGCGAGCAGCTCCTGCGCGACGGAGAGGTTGTCGGCGAGGGTCTCGGCCGAGCCGTCCCACATGTGCGACTGGAACAGCGGGTTGCGGCCGGCCTTCACGCGCTCCTCGGAGATCGCGAGCAGCGGGCGGACGAACCCGTCGAGCTTGTCCTTGGGGCAGTGGTCCGTGTGCAGGGCGACGGTGACCGGGTACTTCTCGGCGACGATGTGCGCGAACTCGGCGAGGGCCAGGGCGCCCGACACCATGTCCTTGCTGTACTGGCCGCCCGCGAACTCCGCGCCACCCGTGGTGACCTGGATGATGCCGTCGCTCTCCGCCTCCGCGAAGCCGCGCAGAGCCGCGTGCAGGGTCTGGGACGAGGTCACGTTGATGGCCGGGTAGGCGAACTTGCCTGCCTTCGCCCGGTCGAGCATCTCGTTGTAGACCTCGGGGGTTGCGATGGGCATCTGTCCGCTCCTTGGTATGTGCGGGTTGGCGATCTGCGTACTGGCGTACTACGGCCCTGACCTAGACCTTGGGGTGCGACGTCATCGTCGCCCCCATCTTTCCAGACCTGCGCGAATGGTCCACGACCTGTCCACGCCTCACCCGGATCCGGGCTCAGTCCAGACCGAGCTCGTCCTTGGAGAAGGCGAACAGGTAGGGCACCCCCGCGCCCTCGCGGATCTTCTCGTCGGCGCCGGTGGCCCGGTCCACGATGGTCGCCACGGCCACCACCTCGGCGCCCGCCTCGCGCACGGCCTCCACGGCGGCCAGCGGCGAGCCGCCGGTGGTGGAGGTGTCCTCGACGACCAGCACGCGCCGGCCCGCGATCTCCGGACCCTCGACCCGGCGCTGGAGCCCGTGCGCCTTCGCCGCCTTCCGCACGACGAAGGCGTCCAGCTTCCGTCCGCGCGCGGCGGCCGCGTGCAGCATGGCCCCGGCGACCGGGTCGGCGCCCATCGTCAGCCCGCCGACGGCGTCGAACTCCAGACCGTCGGTCAGGTCGAGCAGCACCTGCCCGACCAGCGGCGCGGCCTCCCCGTCGAGGGTGACGCGGCGGAGGTCGACGTAGTAGTCCGCCTCCAGACCCGACGACAGGGTCACCTTGCCGTGCACCACGGCCTTGTCCTTGATCTGTCGCAGCAGCGCGCCGCGTGCATCCACGTCCGTCATGCCCCTCAGCTTAGAGGCGGGTCCAGGACCAGGTCGTGGTGGCCTCCAGCGGCTCCAGCATCGTGACCAGGCGCGGGAGGGTGTTCAGCCCGTCGGGCGGGCCGGTCTGCGGCTCCACGCACACGGCCGCCTCCTGCTCGTCGTAGACGACGACCCACTCCTCGGGGCTGGTCACCCTCAGCGCCAGCTGCCCGGGCCAGGTGAGGGTCACGTCGACGCCGCCGGGCATGCCGAAGCAGTCGTCCCAGGGGCCGGGCTGCGGCGCGACGCGGTTGCCGGTCGGCAGATGGTCGTCGCCGCGCTCCTCCTGCCAGGCGGGGTCGAAGGCGACCGCCACGTCCTGGCCGTCCTTTCCGCCCAGGTTGCGGTTGAACCAGGGGTGCCAGCCGAGCTGCGCCGGGAAGGAGGAGTCCCACGTCTCGACGGCCATACCGATCGTCAGGGCGTCCTCGGTCAGCGCGATCTCCTGGGTGACGCGGCCGGCGTAGGGCCACGGCTCCACCAGTTCGTACGTCAGCACGACGTCGTCCGCCGTGTGCCGCGCGACCTTCCAGGCGCCGTCGCGGGCGGTGCCGTGGATGGCGTTCGGCGCGGCGTTGAGCGGCATCTGGTGGACGGCCCCGCCGTCCCGGAACCGGCCGTCGCGGATCCGCCCGCACCAGGGGACCATCGGGAAACAGCCGAACCGCTCGCCCTGGCGCAGCAGTTCGAGGCCGCCGACACGCAGCCCACCCACCCGGCCGCCGTTGCCCGGCTGCACGGTCACCTCCGCGTCACCCGCGGTCAGCGTGATGTCTTCGTCACTCACGGGACGACCCTACTGGGGCCGTCAGGGCAAGGCCGCCGCACCTGCGCTGCGGGGCCGTCCTAGCCGCGTCGGCGCAGCGCCCTGCCGACCACGATGGCCGACGCGACGACCAGCGCGGCCGCCGGGGCCGCCCAGCGCAGCGTGCTGTTCGGCACGACGGTCTGCGGGGCCGGGACGGGCGCGTAGCGGCCGCGCGGTGGAGCGTGGTCCACCTCCTCCGCGCTGCGCCCGATCATCGTGCGGCGCGCGTGCGCGGCCTCGGCGGGCGGCTGGGAGGGGCCGGTGAGGTCCTCGAAGACGGTCTCGGGGACGCTCTCGGGGGTGTCCTCGGGGATGCTCTCGGGGGCGGCGGGCTCGTCGACGCCGTCGACCGCGTCGCCCCGGCCGGCGTCATCGACCTTGTCGGTCTCGTCGGTCTCGTCGGGCTCTTCGGCCGTGTCCTGTGCGGCGCCCGTTCCCAGGTTGGCCGCGAAGCGGTTCAGCAGCCGGGCGATCGCCGAGCCGACCGCCTCCGGGGGCAGCTCCGCGACCCGGCCGTCCGCCGTCGCCGTCCCTTCGAAGTGGAGGGTCGTGCCGGAGTCGGCCTCGCGCAGCCGCAGGGCGAGGGCCAGTTTCACCGAGCCGCTGCCGCGGACCTCGGTCGCGTCGCCCGCCACGGCGTACGTGCCGTCCTCGCGCGGCGAGACGCGGACCGCGCCCCGGTAGGTGATGGTGTGGCCGCCGATCCGCACCTTCAGCCGCCCGGCGACGGGCTCGGTGCCGGCGTCCTGCTGGAGGCCGGGGACCGCCCGGGCCACCTGCGCGGGGTCGGCGAGGGCCGCCCTCAGCCGCTCGGCCGGAACCGGAACGAACACCTCTTGCTCCATGAGTGCGGAGCCTACCCAGCAAGGGCCGGAAAGCACCTGCCGAAACCGGGATTCGGGTACCTCGGCCGCCGCCCGGTGGTACGCGTCAACACGTCCTCGGTACCGCCTCGGTACCGGCTGAGTACCGCCTCAGTACCGCCTCAGTACCGCGGATGCACCAACGTGGAGGGACTGACTCCGGTCACCCGGGTCTCCTCCGCCGCCCGGGCGTCCGCCGCCAGGGCCGCCTGGGTCAGGGTGCGCGGCGGGTGTCGGTGGTGGTCGAGGCTCAGGAGGGGGCGGGTGTCGGCGGTGGCCAGGACGAAGCCCCAGTCGCGGGGCGCGCGGGCGGCGTCGGCGGTGCGGTCGGGGCCCGCGGCGAAGCCGGTCTCGCGGCCGTCCACGCGGTAGGGGGCGGTGTGCAGGCCCGCCGCGCGCAGCGTCGCCTCGACCGTCCAGAACACGCGCGGCCGGGTCGCGACCGGGCCGGCGTGCACGACGAGGCGGCCGCCGGGGGCGAGGGCGCGCCGGGCGAGGCCGTAGAACTCCTCGGAGTAGAGCTTCGTGCTCGCCGTGATGCCGGGGTCGGGCAGGTCGGCGACGACCACGTCGTAGGTGGCCGCGGGCGCCCGGCGCAGCCAGTGGAAGGCGTCCTCGGTGGCGACGCGGACGCTTCGGTCGCCGTAGACGTGCTCGTTGAGGCGGGACAGGGCCGGGTCGGTGCGGGCCAGCCGGACCAGGCCGGGGTCGAGTTCGACGATGTCGACGCGGCGGACGTCGGGGTGGGTGAGGACCTCGCGGGCGGCCAGGCCGTCGCCGCCGCCGAGGATCAGCACGCGCGCGTGCGGGCCGTTCATCGCGGGGTGGACGAGGGCCTCGTGGTAGCGCCGTTCGTCACGGCCGCCGACCCGGAGGCGGCCGTCGAGGTAGAGGTCGAGGGGGCGGCCGTCGGCGCCGCCGGTGAGGACGATCTCCTGAACGCCGGTCCGCACCGCCACCCGCACGTCGTCGCCGTACACCGCCTGGCGCGCGGCCCGTTCGAAGTCGTCGACGAGGACGGCGGCGGAGGCGAGGACGCCGAGGACGGCGAGGTTGGCGACCAGCAGGAGGCAGCGGGCCCGGCAGGTGAGGTCGCGGCGGAAGAGGCCCAGCACCAGGGCGGCCCCGGCCACCACGTTGACCGCGCCGGTCAGCAGGGAGCTGGTCAGCTGGCCCAGGAACGGCAGCAGCAGGAAGGGGAAGGCGAGGCCGCCCACCAGCGCGCCCACGTAGTCCGCGGCGAAGAGGTCGGCCACCGCGCCGCCCGCGTCCTGGCGGCGGATGCGCTGGATGAGCTCCATGAGGAGGGGGACCTCGGCGCCGATGAGCAGGCCGATGGCGAGCGAGAACCCGACGAGGAGGAAGCGGGAGCCGCCCGCCCACAGGCCGCCCCAGTCGCCCGTCCAGGCGAACATCGCGTAGAGCGCCATGGCGCTGCAGCCGCCTACCAGGGCGAGGGTCGCCTCCAGGGCGCCGAAGCCGGCCGCGGCGAACCGGCGCAGCCGTTTGGCGGCGAGGGAGCCGATGCCCATCGCGAAGACCATCACGGACAGCACGACGGAGGCCTGGGTGACGGAGTCGCCCATCAAATAGGAGGCGAGGGCGACGAGTTCCAGTTCGTAGACGAGACCGCAGGCCGCGCAGACGAACACGCACGCGAGGACCAGGAGGCGCCCGGTGTCCGGCCGGACGGGAAGCCGCGCGGGCCCGCGCCAGGGCGGCGCCCCGTCCGGCCGGACACCGGGCGGGGCTGGCGCGTACGGTTCCATCACGACTGCGACGTTACGTCACGGCCGTCACACGCTTCGTCACCCACACGTGTGGAACCTGGGCCTCAAACCCTTGACTCCGCGCTGGTTCGCGCGCGCACGCCGACCCGGGTTCTGGTCGCCACCAACTGGCCGTCCTGGGGGTAGGCGTGCCAGGTGCGCCAGTGCACCTGGCCCTCGTGGTGGTGGGCGAGCAGGGCGGTGAAGGCGTGCGGGCTGCCCGGGAAGACGCCGGCGAGGCCGTGCGGATGCTCGGAGACGAGGGCCAGGAGTTCCTGCGCGCGGCCCGCGAACTGGCCCGGCGAGAGCACTTCGACGCGCGCGGCGAACTCGTACTCCCAGTCGCCGACCCGCTTGGCGACGCCCAGCGGGAGGGGGGTACTGCTGCCGGGGATGCAGGCCACCGTCTCCGAACAACAGCCCTGCTCCTCCTCCAGCAGCACCTGGTGCGATGCGCCGAGCAGTCTCAACTGCAGTTTGGCACCGGACAGTTCGAGGTCGAGGGTGGCGAGGGCGGGCAGCGGTTCGCGCCCCAGTGCCCAGGCGAGATCGGCCGCGCGCGTATCGGTGTAGGAGGTGTTCAGGGTCGTGAGCATGGGTCGGCTCCGCGGAGAAGCAAAGAAAAGAGGGTAGGTACGGCGCACCCCGGTCGACACCGGGGAAACGGCCCCGGTCAGCCCGGTCTGTGAAGGTCCGTCCGCTCGGGACGTCCGAAGGGGTCCGAGGGGCTGCGTTGGTGTTTTAGAGGGAATCATGAACTGTGGTGCCGCCACAGCGTTTTTACCCAACTTCGTGGGGTTTCCATCCCTCGGGGGGCTCCACAGCTCAACTGTTCAACCACGGCGTGCGCCGGGCGGGCCGGCACGCCCCCTGCGCGCCCGCCACATGCATATACCTCGTGCATGGTGCGACCGCGGAGCCCGTGGTCGGTCGGGCCCCGCGGTCCGGATGCGGCTCCCCCCGCGGGAGCTCAGCTGCCCCGTGTCAGCTGCCTCCACCGCATCCGCCGCCTCCGCCGCAGGACGACCCACCGCCGCAGGAGTGGCCTCCGCCGTGCCCGCCGCCGGAGTCGCCGTCGCCCCCGCCGGCCCACCAGCTGCCGCCGTCGCTGCCGGTCGCGCCCGCACCGGCCCCGCCGGAGCTCCCGGAGCTGCCGCGCGAGCGGCCGCCTCGGTAGGAGCTCGTGGCGCTGCGCCTGCGGGCGTTCGTGAACAAGGCCGCCACGAACAGGATTCCGATCACCGCCAGGATGATGCCGAAGATCATGGCGTCACCCTCCTTCCGTGTCCCCCGAAGCGACCCCCCGTGGGCGCCTCGCGTGGTGCGTCGGCCCCACGTGAACGGGGGATGCCCGCCCGTCTCGACCGCCAAAGCAGAGTTGAGGAACTTCAGAGGGTTCTCTCGGGGAAACGGCCCCTGACCTGCGCAGAGGGGCAGGTCAGGGGCCTTCCGTGCCTCACTGGGCCGTCTGTGGGCCGTGATCTTCCTGGGAGAGGTGCTGAAACACCGAGTCGACGGCACGACGGGCGCGCTCGCGGCTGTCGGGCATCAGGTGGGCGTACACCCGCAGCGTCAGTCCCGGCGCATGCCCTTGCCGTGCCGATCGCTCTTGACGCGGACGGTCTTGCCGTCGGCGCCGGTCTCGGTCTTGAACCAGCGGTCTTGGATGTGGCCTGCCATGTGGGGCGTGGTCCCTTCCGGGCATGGGGCGGGGCGGGCCACGGCGTGGCCCGCCCCGGGAAGTTGGGTGGTGTGGGGTGCGGAGGCCTTAGGCCGCGTCGTCGCGGGCTGTGCGTTCGGCCTCCCACGCCTGTACGGCGGCGGGGTTGAAGCGGAGGCAGCGGCCGACGCGGAAGCCGGCCGGGCCGATGCGCTCACGTCGCCGCTGATAGACGGTCTCGACGCTCGGGAGGCTGAACATGGTGACCAGGTCTTCCGCGGTGAGGTAGCGGTCTGGGAGTCCGCCGCGCAGGAGAGCGCGCGGGTCGGTCGGCTTCGGTGGTCATGGCTGGTGACTCCTCATGTCCGTGGCGGGGTGGGTGAGGTGTCCTGCGGTGGGTTCTGGTGTCGTGGGTTGAGTGCGGAGCCTGTGTGTGTCCGAGGTGCGGATTTCTGCGTCATTGCGTCATCAGCGTCACAAAGCAGCGCAGTCACTTGAACAGCGGGCAGGTCCGCTTCTCCTCCGACTCCGGCGTGGGCTGGACAAACTGGACCTGCACCTTCGTCTCCTTCGACCGGCCGCTTTGCACATGCACCCCCAGCGCCGTGCACACGATCTGGTCGACGCCGCGCGGCGTCACCTCGTCGATGGTCAACGGCACCATGAGCCGGATCATGACGGAGGTGGTGGTCACCACCACCTGCCTTGTCCCGACCGGGGCGATCTGCGTGCGCAACCCCGAATCACCCGGGCCGCTCAGCAGCAGCGACACCGCATCGGAGACCGTGCCCAGCCGTCCGGTCCGCCGCAGCTGCGGCTCGAGATCGCCGTCGGCGCCGATGAAGTAGAGCGTTGCGCCGGGAGCGACACCGGTCGGCGGCTCGCCCGCCTCACCCACCCCGGAGGGCTGGATGCCGCAGCCCGTGAGCAGCACGGACAGCAGCACCCACCAGATCCGTCTCACGGCTCCTCCCGATCGCGGGGCAGTGTCAGTACGAAGCACGCGCCGCCCTCGGCCGCCGGACCGGCGGTGAGGTCGCCGCCGTGCAGGCGGGCGTTCTCCAGGGCGATGGCCAGCCCGAGCCCGCTGCCGGGCGTGCGGGAGCGGGCGGTGTCGGCCTTGTAGAAGCGATGGAAGACGTGCGGCAGAACGTCCGCGGGCAGCCCGGGGCCGGCGTCGGTGACGGTGGCTGTGACGTGCCCGGAGTGGGTGGCGAGGTGCACCCGCACCGGAGGGGCGCCGTGCCGCAGGGCGTTGCCGACGAGGTTCGCCATGACGACGTCGACCCGGCGCCGGTCCACGCGCAGGTGGATCTGCTCGGGCGCCACGACGGCGACCCGACCGAGCCAGCCTCGCGCGCGCAGGCAGTCATGCACGGCGGCGGCAAGGTCGACGTCCTCCATCCGCAGCCGCGCGGTACCGGCGTCGAAGCGGGAGACCTCCATCAGGTCCTCGACGAGACGGACGAGCCGGTGGGTCTCGTCGATCGCCAGCTGCGCGGACTCCTGAGCGTCGGGATCCGGTTGGTGGTCGGCCGTGGTCGCCAGCACCTCCACGACGGCCGTCAGGGTGCTCAACGGTGTGCGCAGTTCATGGGAGACGTCGGCGGCGAACCTCCTGGCGTCCGCCTGCATGCGTGCCATCGTGTTCATCGACTGCTGCAAGGACTCGGCCATCTCGTTCACGGTCACGCTCAACTGGGCCAGCTCGTCGGCGCCGACCCGCGGCGACCGGGCGTCGAGGTCGCCGTTGGCCAAGTTGCGTGCGGTGTCGCGCAGTTCGCGTACCGGCCGCAGCACGCTGCGCGCGGCGAGCAGTGCCAGCAGCGCCGCCAGCGGCAGCGCCAGCGCGGCGGTCCGGGCGGCCGAACCGGTCAGGTCGTCGATCTGTCGTTCGATGCCGTCGAGGTCGCGCACGGCATACACCTCGATTCCCGAGGGGGTGCGCGTTCCGTCCTGGGCGGTGAAGAGGACGGGCATGCCGACCAGCAGCCGCGTCCGGCCGTCGGTCCTGATCCTCTGGGTGACCAGACGGCCGTCGGCGTTGACCGCGGTGCGGACTTCGGCGGTCACGAGACCGGCTGTGGGCCCGTCGGCCGACCGCAGGCTGCGGTAGGTCACGAGGGTGTCGGGCCCGACGGCCGCACGCAGCCGGTCGAGTGCGTCCCGGTCCGGTGGATACGTCAGCTCCGGTGCGACCGCTTCGACCCGCCCGGTGACGGTCTCGGTGAACCGCTGCTCGCTGGAGGTGACGAGCGCCTCGCTCGCCGACCGGGCGCCGGACCACGCGGCCATGCCGGCACCGACCATCGTCACCAGCACGAACGCGACGAGCAGCCGGGCACGCAGTCCACGCAGCCACCGCGGGCCCGTCATGCCGGGCCGTACCGGTAGCCGAATCCGCGTACGGTCTGCACGTACTCCGGAGCCGCGGGATTCTCCTCGATCTTCGCCCGCAGGCGTTGGACGCAGTTGTCGACCAGCCGGGAGTCCCCGAGGTAGTCGTGCTCCCACACCTGCTCCAGCAGCTGCTGCCGGGTGAAGACCCGGCCCGGAGCCTGGGAGATCGTCAGCAGCAGCCGCAGTTCGGTCGGGGACAGCGGCACCGGAGCGCCGCGCAGGTGGACCGTCAGCCCGACCGTGTCGATCCGCAGGTCGCGGAAGGTACGCACGCCGTCCGCAACACCGCCGCTGCGGCGCAGCACGGCGCGGATGCGGGCATCGAGCACCGTGGGCTGGACCGGTTTGATGACGTAGTCGTCCGCCCCGGCCGCCAGGCCGGTGACCACGTCGAAGTCGTCGCCAAGCGCGGTCAGCATGATCACCGGGACCTCGCCCGACGACCGGATACGGCGGCACACCTCGAAGCCGTCCATTCCGGGCAGCATCAGATCGAGGACCACGAGATCGGGACCGGACTCGACCAGCTGACGCAGCCCTTCCTCGCCGGAGTCCGCTGTGAGCACGTCGTGACCGTGCCGGCCCAGCGCGAGCTGGAGCCCGCGCCGGACCCTGGGATCGTCCTCGATGAGCAGAATCGCCGACATCCGATCATTGTTGCTTTCCGCAGCGGCATCCCCCCGCGATCGCGGCGAGCTGCGACATGAACGCGACATTGTGGGGACGTGGGTCGGACGCCCTGCGGCGACGGTGATGGTCATGGAACGCATCTCGAACCAGGACTCAGCCAGTACGACGCACGCCGGGGCTGCGACTCGGCGGCATGCCCGCGCCGGCCGGCGCAGGAGGCGGCAAGCGGGCTTGGCCGTGCTCGCGCTGACCGGTGCCGTGGCAGTGACCGGCACGGCCGTCGGCGCCCAGGGCAAGGACAGCGCCTCCGGCCCCTCGGGGGCGAGCGACGCCCCCGGTGCCACCGCCTCTGGTGCGCCTGGTGCAACCGGCTACGACGTCACCGGCTACGACGTCACCATCGACTACAAGCCGGACGGCAGGACGCTGCACGCCGTCACGGTGATCAACGCGAAGGCGAAGAGCGCCCTGAACAGCCTCACCCTTCAACTCGACGGACCCCAGGTGCGGTCGGTCGAAGTCGACTCGAAGAAGGCACAGTTCGCCACGAAGGGGGAAAAGGACCTCACCGTCGAACCGGCGAAGACGATCCCCAAGGGCGCCGCTTTCCGCGTGCGCGTCGCATACGACGGAACTCCCGGACCGGGGTGGATGCCCACCGAGTCGGGCGGCGCGAGCGCGATGATCGGCAACGCCGACGCGTGGTTCCCCGCCCACCAGGATGCCCACGACAAGGCGGACTTCCGCCTCACGGCGACCGTGCCCAAGGGCTGGGCAGTGGTGTCCATCGGGCGCGAGACCCCGCCCTCCGGCCCGTCGGACACCACGTTCCGCTGGTCGGAACCCGCTGTCGACCCCGCACAGGTCGCGGTGACGATCGACCGCCTGGCCATCGAGCGATCGGAACTGGCCGACGGCACGCCCGTGGTCAACGCGTACGCGCCGGGACTCCGGGAGTCGACCAAGCCCCTGGCCGACCGTCTCCCGGAGATCATCGACTTCCTCTCGGACAAGTTCGGCCCGTACCCCTACTCGTCGGCCGGCAACGTCTTCGTGAACGTGAACGACGACGGGCCCGGAACCGCGCCGGCGACCCGGCCCGTCTATCTCGGCGCAGGCAACGCCGAGTTCATGAACCTCGACGTGGTCGTCCACGAGCAGGCACACCAGTGGTACGCGAACTCGGTGACCCTCGCCGCGGACGAGGACTCCTGCCTGAGCGAGTGTTTCGCCTCGTACTCCACCTGGCTGTGGGACGAGGCGAAGGACGGCGTCGATCTCGACTCCCGCTACCGCGAGCAGGTGGAGGAGCACAAGGACGACGCAAGCTGGTGGCAGAGGCTCTACACGCCCGGCAGGCCGGCGGGGATGAGTATCTACACCAAGGGACCGCTCGCTCTCCACGCACTGCGCCAACTGATCGGCGACGCCGCGTTCAACCGGACGATCAAAGAGTTCCCGCAGAAGCAGCGCGGCACGTACGCGAGGTGGACCGACTTCGAGTCCTTCGCCGGAAAGAGCAGTGGCCAGGACCTCACCGGTTTCTTCAAGGCCTGGTTCCACGACGAGGGGATTCCCTCGGACGAGTACCTGTGGCCGGGAGAGCTGAAGCCCTGAGAGGGCTGTATATGAGTGCATAAATGGCCGGTCGGCGGCCATGGGCGTGCTGGGCTGGTCGCCGCGAGCGAGCGCAAGCCCCGCAAGACCGACCTGTCCGATGAACAGTGCCACGGTGTTGTAGTCCGGCGTGTCGTCAGGTCCCACGACGCGGAAGACATCCAGGATCGAGTGCGTGCCGGCCTCCTGCACCAACTCGTCATCCCACAACTCCTCCAGCGATCGCGGACGAGGCTCTCGCTCCTCCTCCGGCCGCTGGCGGTGCGGCTACGTCCACCTCTTCGTCAACAAGAACATCAAGCTCTACCGAGCGGACAAGTAATGGGCCGCCTGCGGCGGCTGACACCAGCGGCGACACCAACAAGCGCGAACGGCAGCAGTCGAAACCGGACCCCATTGAACGATCACCCGAGGCACAGAGGCGGTTGGTCGACGTTGGTAGACCCCTGTGATCGACCTGATAAGGATGAGGCCACAGGTTCAACGGCAGCGACCGCCCAGACCCGTGCCCCTCGCGTGCCCGATCGACCGGTAACCAACGGGGAACAGCGGTGTCTCGCGGACACCGAACAGCACAACGGCCCCCGACCTTGGAGCGATCGTTCTTCGTGAATCCAGACGAGAACGCGCAGTCACTGATCGACACGTTTAACGACAACGCGGCATCCGGCTACAAGGAGATCTACGAGGTCATCCAGTAGCGGATCACCTGAGCGACAGAAGGCACCGTCATCCGACTGCCACGCCGTCTTGAGGGTTCTTGCAGGTCATGGGCCCATGCCGTAGCGCTGAGCGCTTCTCTGTCCACAGATAGCCAAGGGGCCTCCGGAGCCGTGTGCGCCATGGCTCGGGACGGCAATGGGGCAGGGACGCCACACGCCACGGACGGCCCACTCTCCGGCGGGCTGGGCCGTCTGTGGGCCGTCCGAGGGCGGCCAACGACGACAGATGACGACAATCAACGACGGCCCTCCCCCTGCTCAGCGGCGGCGCCGTAGATGCCGGCACAGGTGCGCTCACCCCCGAAGGCGAGTTGAGGAACTCCAGAGCTTCGGCGCAGGATGGCGGGCATGACCTCCACCGCACGCCCCTTCCTCAACCGCCGTCTCGCCGAGTTCGGGACGACGATCTTCGCCGAGATGTCCGCCCTCGCGCTGACGACCGGCTCGATCAACCTGGGCCAGGGCTTCCCGGACACGGACGGCCCCGAGGAGGTCCGCGAGGCGGCCGTGCGGGCGCTGCGCGACGGCCGCGGCAACCAGTACCCGCCGGGCCCGGGCGTGCCCGAGCTGCGCACGGCGATCGCCGACCACCAGCGCCGCCGCTACGGCCTCTCCTTCGACCCGGACACGGAGGTCCTGGTCACCGCCGGCGCCACGGAGGCCATCGCGGCCACCCTGCTGGCCCTGCTGGAGCCCGGCGACGAGGTGGTCGCCCTGGAGCCGTACTACGACTCCTACGCGGCCTGCATCGCGATGGCGGGCGCCACACGCGTGCCGGTCACGCTGCGCCCGGACCCCGAGCAGACCCGGTTCCGTCTCGACCTGGACGAGCTGCGCGACGCGGTCACCGACCGCACCCGGCTGCTGCTGATCAACACCCCGCACAACCCGACCGGGACGGTCCTCACCCGGGCGGAGCTGACGGCGATCGCCGAGCTGGCGGTGGAGCGGGACCTGCTGGTCGTCACGGACGAGGTGTACGAGCATCTGGTCTTCGACGAGGCCGAGCACGTGCCGCTGGCGACGCTGCCGGGGATGCGCGAGCGCACGGTCACCATCGGCTCGGCCGGCAAGACGTTCTCGTTCACCGGCTGGAAGGTCGGCTGGGTTACCGGTACCGCAGAACTCGTGACCGCCGTGCGCTCCGCGAAGCAGTTCCTGACGTACGTGGCCTCCGGGCCCTTCCAGTACGCGGTCGCCGAGGCCCTGAGCTTGCCGGACAGCTACTTCGAGGGGTTCCGCGCCGACATGCGGGCCAAGCGCGAACTGCTGGCGGGCGGCCTGGAGCGGGCGGGCTTCAAGGTCTTCCGCCCGGCCGGCACGTACTTCATCACCACCGACATCCGGCCCCTCGGCGAGAGCGACGGTTTGGCCTTCTGCCGTGCGCTGCCGGAGCGTTGCGGGGTGGTCGCGATCCCCAACGCGGTCTTCTACGACCACAGCGAGCAAGGCGCACCCTTTGTCCGCTTCGCGTTCTGCAAGCGGACAGGCGTGCTGGAGGAGGCGGCCTCCCGGCTCAAGACCCTGGCCGCCTGACAGCCACAGACGTACCAGGAGATGTACCGGCCACACGGCCTGGTTGCGCCGAGCCGCCGTGCACCCGCACTCCACTGCCGCCTGGGCGACCGGGACACCGGTGATCGGCAGTCGTATCACGCAGCCCGCCTGTCGGCGTGCACGCTTCCATCAGCGATCAATCGGCGCCGCCAGGCCCGGTGACAGCGCCCCCGGATCATGCAGGACAGGGGCCGCGAAGAGTCATACCGGCCCCGAAGGATACGAACCCGAGCTGGGCTCCACGAAGAAGGTGATGTGCGGGCGGTAGCCCTCCTCGGCCAGCCAGGCGCGGACCCGGCCGCGCTGTCGCTCATCGCGGAACCGGTGGTACCGGCTCCAGGAGCGCTCGTCACCAGCGAGGACGTCCTTGAAGCGCCGGAAGGCGCCTCGCCCGCCGATGGCGATCCGCAGCCTGTCGGCAAGGGCTGCGTCCTCGGCCTCTTCGATGAACAGCTCCATGTCCCGGTAGCCGGCCCGGGACCCCAGAGCCGGCACGTACAGCCATCGCTCGGGATCGTCGTCCTCCTCGGCCGCGGGCCCAGGCCCCGGCTCATCGGTGAACGCAGGCAGGCACTCTCCGGTGGACAGATCGATCCGGCCACCGGACTCGGCCGGGTCGCCCTCGAGCAGCATGGCGAGCATCTCCAGATCGACCGCGAGCGGGCGCAGGAGGGGGATCGCCGCGTCTCCCGTGGCCGCGCGCAACCGGTCCGCCAGCTCCTCATCGCCCCGGAAGCCGCGCTCCTGGAGCGCGCCGAGGAACGAGGCCGCCATCTCCGCAGCCCCCGGCAGGCCCTGCGCCGCGGCGGCCCCGGCCACACCATCGCCGGCCAGCTGCAGCACCTCACGCACGGGGCCACGACGCAACGCCGCGAGCAACGCCACACCATCCTGCGCGTGGAGCGCGCCACGCAGGGCCCGCAGTCCGCCCTCGTCCCATCCCTCAGCCACGCCCCCGACGGTAACGCGCCACCGAGGACGTACGACGCCGGGACCCATCGGTTTCCCTCCGCCCGGCTCCGTGCCAGTGCCGGCGCATCCGGCGCCGGGGGAGGCGGTGTTGCCCGGTCAGCGGCGCCGCTTGCGGCCGCTCTTGCCTGAGGGGGACCGCCGAGCCTTCCGGGCGCGGCCGACGCGGGCGCCGCGGGTACCCAGTGCCCGGGCCGCCAGCTGCCTGAGCTCGTCGAGTCCGGCCCGGTCCGGGTGCGCGGAGTCCAACGCGGCGGCAACCGCGTCCCTGGCCTGGGAGCCCTGGGCGCGCAGCATCTCCTCGGCTCCGTCCCCGCCGCCCGCGAGCTCCACGAGCTGAAGCAGGCTCTCGGCGAGCACCAGCAGAGACTCTGCATCGGTCATGTCCTCTGGGGACAGCAACTCACGATGCGCCAGCGCGTTCAGCGCCAGCGGCGCCAGCTGTGTGTCTCGCCGCAGCGTGCGCAGCAGCCGCTCGCCCTCACCGTCCGGCAACGCCGCCGCCAGCACGTCGAGCATCGCCTGCGCACGCGTGCGGAAGGTCATGGTCCTCACGGCGTCGGTCAGTTGCCGCAGGGCACCTTCCCGCTCGCCGCGGGCCGTGATCCAGCCGGTCAGCTCCACGCGGGCGGCGTCCGGGTCGTAGTCCTCGGCCAGCGCCCCCAGCAGGCCGGCCGCCGACGCGTGGGCCAGTTCACCGACCAACGGTGCGTCCCTGCCGGCCGCCAGCAGCCGCTGTCGTACGGCCCGGGTACCGAGCTCGGTGAGACGGATGAGTTCGACCGGCCCGGCGGTCATCTCCTCTCGCCGGGCATGGGCACGCTCCCGCGCCGCCGGGTCCGTTGCCGCCCCCGCGACGCCCAGCAGCTCGGCGAGCTCCGGCGGCATGTCCGCGAGCAGTTCGGGACCGGCATCGGAGAGGTCGATGTCGAGGAACACCGGATCGGCCATCCCACGGTCACGCTCGATCGCTCCCAGGTCGTCCAGCAGGTCGAGCACCGCGTGCAGATCCCGGTCGGCGTGCTCGAACCACATCCGGTGCTGAAGGTCCGACCCGGCGTCGAGCTGGAAGGAACTCCGATAGACCAGGTGTACGGTGTCGCGCAGCCGCGGCCAGGGCATCGGGTACGGCAGGCTGTAGAGGGTGTTCAGCACGTCGTCCAGGACGTGCTCGTAGACGTCGAAGAGCATCGACTCGATGTGCCAGCCGCTGCGTGCCCCGATCAGGGGCTGCCGCAGCTCGAAACACGCGTCGAAGGCGCGCAGCCACAGCTGGAGCGGGTCGGCCAGCACCGGCCGGGCCTTGGTCACCGCGTACAACCGCCCCTTGACCACCCGGACCAGCCGTGCCTTCTTCGCCCACTCCACCAGCAGTCCCAGGCGCGGCAGGTCGGCAGAGGAGCGCACTCCCTCGGTCTTGTCGCCGGTGCCGAGTGCGTCCACCAGCTCGCGGGCCTCCGCCAGCCGCAGCCGTCCCGTCGCCGTCACCGGGCGGCCGCCCTGCCCCGCCCATTCGGCGAGTCCGCGCAACTGCGCCACGGTCGTCGACGCCTCGGCCCGTCGGCGCAGTTCGTCGTCCGGGGGAAGCACCACGGGCAGTTGCGGCTCGGCCCGGTCCCCGTCGGACAGCACGCGGCCGGTCAGCCGCCGTTCCATGATCGCGGCGAGAGCCTGCTGGTCGTAGGCGACCTCCCCGCGTCGCGCTTGGTCCGCGAAGCGCTGAAACGCCGCCCCGTCCTGGACGTCCACGCCCTGCTCCGCGGCCGTCATCGCCCAGAACTTCGCCAATCCCCAGCGAGTGCGGTCCGTCATCGCCGCCAGATGCTGTTCCGCGACCCTGTCGACCGCGGCAAGGGAATCCTGGAGCGAGGGGCCGCGCGGATCCGCCAACTGTGCGGCGTGCAGATAACGCAGCAGCGTGCGCAGTGTGCCCGGGGCGTCGGCGCGTTCCTCTCCGGGTAGCTCGGTGACCTGCTGGGGAAGCCAGGAGAGCAGTAGCTCCTCCACCTGGCGCGACTCCCACAGCCCCAGTCGGCCGTCGGCAGTCGCCAGGTGCCGGTAGTCCAGCGCCGTCTCGGCCAGGAACCCGTCCACCGGCAGCCCCTGCTCCCCGGCCCACCGGACCAGGCGGTCGACCAGCAGCCCACGCGCCGCCTCGAACTCCTCCTCGGCCTCGGGTTCGAACCGCATCCGCATGAAATCTCGCCCACCTGTCTGCAGCAGTCGTTGCCGTGCCACGCTATCGCCGAACCGGGGCCGGCAACTCGGCCGAGGACAAGCGGGCCCGCTACCTCAGGGCAGTACGTGGTGGTTGTCGCCCGCAGCAACCGCGGCTTCGAACCTCCTCGCGGCGAACCGGACTTCGTCGCACGGACTCACGCCCCAGAACGGCACGGGCCTGACCAACGGGGGAGTCCCTCGTCAGCGGGCGTCCGCCTCGGGCTCCGGGCGCGGGAGTTCGTCGAGGTCGAGGGTGAAGGTGCGGCCGTCGGCCAGGGGGATGGGGAGCTTGCCCGTGCCGTACTTGTGGGTGTGTGCGGCGATGTAACCGGTGGCGGTCGGCTGGGTGTGAAGGACGACTTCCTGGGCGTAGGGGTCCACGACCAGGTAGATCGGGATGCCGTAGCGGCCGTACTTCGCGGTGCAGTCGTCGTAGTCCTTGCGCGCGGAAGAGGTCGAGACGACCTCGGAGATCAGCAGGACGTCCTCGAAGCTGTAGCGCTTGCCTTCCTTGCGCGCGTCCTCGCGCAGGATCGCGAGGTCGGGGGCGGAGTTCTCGTCGGCGGGGAAGTCGATATGGACGTCGGAGGTGACCTTCGCGTGACGGCCGAGGGCAAGAGCGGAGTCGATCTGCATCGACCTGATGGTGCTGGAGTGCTCTTCGCTCTGCGGGGTCATGATCACCTTTCCGTCGGCCCCGAACAGGACCGTGTACCCCTTGGGGAACTCGGTGTGCACGATCGCGTCGACGCTCATGGACGGCTCCTTCCCGCGTGTGGTCAGGATACGACGGACAGCGCCGCGTCACCGAGCCCGTCGGTACGGCCGCCAGACCGGTCCGGACAGGTTGTGCGGCCCGCTCACCGCCGGTGCCGGAGATCCGCAGCGGGGCCTGTCGCGCGGCATAGGAATAGGTAGGCCGACTTCGTCCGCTCGGCGAGTCCGACGGTTTCGCCTGACCGCCGCCCGACGGGGCGGCCGTCACATCCCTCTTTGCCTGCCGTCCCGCCACGGAACTCTCCTGCCAGGAACCGCCCGGTGACGGCCGTCATTCTGCCGCTTGCCACACCACAGGCGTCGACGTACAGTTTCTTGTACGTCAAGGAGGGTTGATCGTGAAGACCATGACCTATTCCGAGTCGCGCGCGCGGTACGCCGAGGTGCTCAACTCCGTCACCGACGACCGCGAAGAGGTCGTCATCACCCGGGCCGGACACGAGCCGGTCGTCATCGTCTCCCTTGAGGACTACGAGTCCCTGAAGGAGACGGCGCACCTGCTGCGGAGCCCGGCCAACGCGCGGCGCCTGCTCGCGTCCATCGACGAGCTGGAAAGCGGCGGCGGCACCGTACGCGAGCTGGCGACCGACGAATAAGGGCCGCAAGTTGAAGATCACCTTCTCCTCCCGTGCCTGGGAGGACTATCTGTGGTGGCAGCTTCAGGACCGGAAGATCCTGAAGCGCATCAACACGCTCATCGCGGACATCGCCCGGAACGGCAACGAGGGGATCGGCAAACCGGAACCGCTCAAGCACGGGTTCCAGGGCTACTGGTCGCGCCGTATCAACGACGAGCACCGGCTGATCTACAAGGCCACCGAGGACGGCGTCCTGATCGCACAGTGCCGCTACCACTACGAAAGCTGACAGGACTCAAGAATCGAGCACAGACCCTGCCGGTCCAGGCATCGCACAGTGATCATGTGTGAACACGGCGCCGCCTGGGTGACGGCGGCGCCCGCGCTGGTCACGGCCGTGCGCTCGGCGAAGCAGTACCTGACGTACGTGGCGTCGGGGCCGTTCCAGTACGCCGTCGCCGAGGCGCTCGCGCTGCCGGACAGCTACTTCGAGGCGTTCCGCGCGGACATGCGGGCCAAGCGCGACCTGCTGGCGACGGGGCTCGCGGACGCCGGGTTCGAGGTGTACCGGACGGCGGGCACGTACTTCATCACCACCGACATCCGCCCCCTCGGCGCGACCCTGTCCAAGGAGGGCGACGGCTTCGCCTTCTGCAAGCGCGCGGAGGTCCTGGCCGACGCGGCCGAACGGCTCCGCAAGGCATTCGCGCGCTGACCCCGCCCGCTCACCGCCGCCCCACGTTTTGCCGGTTCTTGCCGCATCACCGCCGCCAGCAGGGGTTTTCCCCTGCGTCGCGCGTGCGGCGCGGTACACACACCCCATCCCTACCTTTGACATGTCCACTCCGGAGCTAGTGCCGCGGCAGGCAACGTTCGCCCCGTCGCGACGCCCGGCACGCACTCTCGCCGCACCGGCCGAAAGCCCAAGTACGTCCAGTACGAG
>NZ_JBFAKW010000114.1:0-31638 GCF_040655955.1 Streptomyces sp. NPDC050263
AGCTCCGCTACGAGGACTCTCGCCCGGCACACCGAGAGCACGCACCGAACGCCGCTCCTTCTCCCACGGAGATCCATCAGAAGCCCCCTAGGCGGTCGGCAGACCGGTCGCCCGGGACGCGTCCGAACCGGCAGGACTGTCCGAACCGGCAGGACTGTCCGAACCGGCTGACGCGGGCGAACTGCCCTTGCCCGGCAGGTGGTTGAAGAGGAGGTTGAGTGCGATCGCCGTCACGCAGCCCGCGCTGATGCCGCTGGTCATCACGGTCTGGAACCAGTCCGGGAACTTCGCGTAGAGCGTCGGGACGCCGACCGGCAGCACGCCCATCGCCACCGACACGGCCACCACGGTCAGGTTGTGGTTGCCCTTGAAGTCGACCTCGGCCAGCGTGCGCAGCCCGCTCGCGGCCACCGTGCCGAACATCACCAGACCGGCGCCGCCCAGCACCGGCGCCGGAATCGCCGCCACCACCGCGCCGAGCTTGGGCAGCAGACCCAGCAGGACGAGAATGGCGCCCGCGGTGGCGACGACCCAGCGGCTGCGCACCCGGGTCATCCCCACCAGGCCCACGTTCTGCGCGTACGCCGTGTACGGGAAGGTGTTGAAGACACCGCCGAGGACGGTCGACAGGCCGTCGGCGCGCAGGCCGTCGGAGAGGCTGCGCGAGTCGACCTTGCGGTCCGTCATCTCGCCGACCGCGATGAGGTCACCGGTCGTCTCGGTCATCGTCACCAGGGCCACGACCAGCATCGAGATGATCGCCGAGGCCTCGAACGTGGGCGCCCCGAAGTGGAACGGCGTGCTGATCCCGACCCAGTCGGCGTCCCCGACCCCGTCGAAGTCCGTGAACCCGAACGGCACCGCGACCGCGAGCCCCACCGCGATGCCGATCAGCACGGCGATCCGGCTGAGGAAGGCCGGCGCGAAGCGCTGCACGCCCAGCACCGCCGCGAGGACGAACGCGGCCAGCCCGATGTTCCTCGGCGCCCCGAAGTCCGCCGAACCGGCCCCGCCCGCAGCCCAGTTGCCCGCGACCGGCAGCAGCGAGACGCCGATGATCAGGATCACCGTGCCCGTGACCAGCGGTGGGAAGAAGCGCAGCAGCCTGCCGAACACGGGTGCCAGCAGGGCGATCGCGAGCCCCGCCACGATCACCGACCCGTAGATCGCGGGCAGTCCGCCGCCGGTCGTCCCGATGAGCACCATCGGCGACACCGCCGCGAACGTACAGCCCTGCATGATCGGCAGCCGCACGCCGAAGCGCCAGAAGCCCACGCACTGGATGAGCGTGGCGATGCCGCACACCAGCAGGTCGGCGGTGATCAGATACGCCAGATCGGCGGGCGACAGCTTCATCGCACCGCCCACGATCAGGGGCACCGCCACCGCGCCCGCGTACATCGCGAGCACGTGTTGCAGACCGAAGGCGGCCAACTGCCGTACGGGCGGCACCTCGTCGACGGGATGAACGGGCGCGGTCGTGGCCATGGGCACTCCAGAGCGGCGGGGTGACGGGAAACATGCAGACAGCACGAGACCGTAAGGCGTTTGAACAGTTTGTTGATTTCAGCGCTGTTGCCGAGGTGTGTCAGGCCCACCTGGTCGTCCGCGCTGCCGCGGCCAGCAGCGAAGCCCAGTCCGGCAGCTTCACCACGCCCCGCCCCAGCGAGGCCCCCAGCTCCGCCTCCGCCCGCTCGATCGCCAGCCACCCCGCCCATCCGACGACGGGTTCGGCGCCGGCGGCCCGCAGCGGCTCCAGCGGATCACCTGGCAGCTCCCGCCGCAGCAGGACGGGCGCGTCCTCCAGCAGGGACGTCGCCGTCTCCTTCGCGCACGGCCGGTTGGTGCCGATGACGCCGGTCGGGCCCCGTTTGATCCAGCCCGCCACGTACTCGCCCGGCGCGGACGCGCCCTCGCGCAGCACCCGCCCGGCGAGATGCGGCACCGTGCCCCGCTCCGGGTCGAACGGCAGCCCCTCCAGCGGCAGTCCGCGATAGCCCACCGAGCGCAGCACCAACTGGGCCTCGATGTCCTCGTACCGTCCGGTGCCCGTCACGCCGCCGTGCCCGTCCGGGGCCGTCCGCTCGAAGCGCACCGCGCCCACCCGGTCTCCGTTCCCGGCTCCGGCTCCGTCGGCGAGCAGTTCGACCGGGCGCAGAAAGAACCGGAGCCGGATCCGCCGCCGTGCGCCGCGGGACGGCGTCGCCGCCCAGCCGCGCAGCACCTCCACGTTGCGGCGCTGCGCCGCCGGCAGCCCGGCCGGGTCGCCGTACGCCGGATCGAGCGCCAACTCCGCCTCGTCCACGACCACTTCGGTGTCCGGCAGGCCGCCCAGCTCGCGCAGCTCCTTGGTGGTGAACCGGGCCTGGGACGGGCCGCGCCGCCCGACCATGTGGATCTCGGTCACCGAACTCGCCGCGAGCGCGGTCAGCGCCCCCTGAGGCATGTCGGTGGGACTCAGCTCCGCCGCGCCCCGGGCCAGCATCCGGGTGACGTCCACCGCGACGTTCCCCACGCCCACCACCACGGCCGAACGGGGGCCGGGCCGGAAGTCGTCGGCAGCGGCGTCGGGGTGCGCGCTGTACCAGGACACGAACTCGGTCGCCGACCAGCTGCCGGGCAGCTCCTCGCCGGGGATGCCGAGGTGCCGGTCCGTCGCGGCGCCCACGCAGTACACGACCGCGTGGTACAGCTCGCGCAGCCGCGCCACGGGCACTCCGTCCGCGCCGACCCGGATCCCGCCGAGGAAGCGGACCCGCTCGTGCTCCAGCACCGCGCGCAGGTTCTGCTGGAGCGACTTGATCTTCTCGTGGTCCGGGGCGACCCCGTACCGCACGAGCCCGTACGGGCACGGCAGCCGGTCCAGGACGTCGACGAGCACCTCGGGGTCCTGCTGGACCAGGCTCTGGGCGGTGTAGACCCCACTCGGCCCCGAGCCGACGACGGCGACACGCAGCACGGCGGAACTCCTTACCCCGGCGGGACGGAGGAGATCGCTGGTGTCTCCAGCATCGCACTGCTGCCGCTCCGCTGACAGGGTGCTGTGCGATCGCGACGCGTGCGTGTCCGTTCGTATGGAAAGTGATCATGCGGTTACGTTGCGTGTGTGCTAGAAGCATCGTTTCTTAATCTTTCTGATCGTTGCGCCGAGGACGGCACGGTGTCCGTGTGGCCGGCGTGGGAGATCCAGGAGGGTGGAGGCGTCACTTCCTGGTTCCATGTGCGGCTGGCCTTCGCCGACGGGGCGTGCGTCGACCTGCTGGCCGTCGTCTCCGAGGGCCGTGTCTCCATCGAGGACGTCCGGGCCCAGCCGGCCCTGTCCCTCGTCGACCTCACGGTCCTCGCCGACTGGATCGAGGGCCCGCTGTTCGAGAGGTGCGACAGGACCGGCCCAAAGACGGAGCCGGAGGGCGTGACGGACACGGCGGACGCAGCGGACACGGAGGTCACGGGGCAGGCCGGCGAGCCGCTCGGCTCCCGGCGGGCCCGCCGGGCCTGGCCGCGCGGCATCGAGGGGCGATGGCTGGTCGCGCAGGAGTACCGCGCGGCCCAGGAAGAGGGCGTGGACCCCGTTTTCGCCGTCATGTGCGCGACAGGGCGCAGCCGACGCAGATCGCTGCGCCTGATCGCGCAGGCGCGGGACGCCGGCTATCTGACACCACGAAACGCACGGCGCTGACCGGATCGGACCGGGCCGGGTCGGGCCGGTGCCGACAGCAGACCCGGCCGCTACAGCATCCCGCGCATCCGGGTGATCTCACTCGTCTGCTGCGCGATCACATCGTCCGCCATCTCCTCGACCTGCACGTTGTTGCCCTGTGCCTTGACGTCCGTGGCCATGGTGACGGCGCCCTCGTGATGGGTGATCATCAGGGTGAGGAAGAGCGCGTCGAACGCCTTGCCGCTCGCCGCGCGCAACGTGGTCAGCTGCGCGGCGGTGGCCATCCCCGGCATCGCCGTGTGCTGGTGCTCGTCGCTCGTCGTCTTCTTGCCGTGTGTCGTGAGCCAGCCCTTCATGGCCTCGATCTCCGGTCCCTGCGCCGCGGAGATGCGCAGGGCGAGCCGCTCGACGTCCCCCGACTCGGCGCGGTCCGGGACGAGTTCGGTCATCTCGAGGGCCTGGGTGTGGTGCTCGATCATCATCTGCGCGTACGACACGTCCGCCGCGTTGGGAGTGTCGTCGTCGACGCGCTGCTCGGCCGCGTCCTGTGCGGACAGGGTCCGGTTCGCCTCGCCCGGCTTGCCCGGCGCGATCACCGAAGGGCCGCTCGCCGAAGGGCCCTTCGCCGCACCCGACTTGGTGTCCGGCCCGGAGTCGCAGCCCGCGAGCGCGAGAGCGAGCAGCAGCGAGGCCGAGACGAGGGGCGCGCGGCGGAAGAGCACAACAACCTCCTGGGACGGGCGAGTTGAGGACGAGGGGGTCGTCCTCGGCTGGATCCGTGCACTGTCTGGATCTTGCACCACCGATCGCACTACTGAACGGAAAGATTCATTACGAGTGCGTTGCCGACCTTTGATCTGTGCATGATGAAGACGATACTTCGGAGCACCGTGAACCGTTCCCGTGGGAACGGCAACGAGGGAGGATGCAGTGACCCTGTTGAACGATCCCCGAACGCGCCGCAGACGGCTGGGAGTCGCGGCCGCGTGCGCCGGTCTCCTGGCCGCGCTTCTGACGGCGGTCCCGGCGGCCGCGACCCCCGACCCGGGGGACGGTCCAGCCGTGGAGCAGGAGGTCTCCCGAGGCGCCCGGGCCGAGGCGTCGGCGGCGATCGCCGCGGGTGAGATACCCGGGCAGGACGAGATCGTCCACTCCGCCAACATCCAGCACCTGACGAACATCCCCAAGGACGTGCTGCCCGGCACCAACTCGGACCTGGCCTTCCAGGGCAAGTACGCCTTCGCGGGCAACTACGACGGCTTCCGCATCTTCGACATCAGCAACCCGAAGTCGCCGAAGACCGTGTCCCAGGTGCTCTGTCCCGGCTCGCAGAACGACATCTCCGTCTCGGGCAACCTGCTCTTCCTGTCGACCGACTCCTCGCGCAGCGACAGCAGTTGCAACAGCACCACGCAGCCGGTGACCGAGAAGTCCTCCTGGGAGGGCATGAAGGTCTTCGACATCAGCGACAAGAAGAACCCGAAGTACGTCGCCGCCGTCGAGACCGCCTGCGGCTCGCACACCCACACCCTGGTGCCCGAGCGCAAGAACGTCTATGTCTACGTCTCCTCGTACTCGCCCAACGCCGCCTACCCGGACTGCCAGCCCCCGCACGACGGCATCTCGGTCATCAAGGTGCCGCGCAACGCCCCCGAGAAGGCGGCGGTCGTGGGCTTCCCCGTCCTGTTCCCCGGTGAGGGCGCGGACGGCGGCGGCAACCCGGGCGGTCCGACGAACCCCGGCGTGTCCAAGACCACCGGCTGCCACGACATCACCGTGCTGCCGGAGAAGGACCTGGCGGCCGGCGCCTGCATGGGCGACGGCATCCTGTTCTCCATCAAGGACCCGGAGCACCCGAAGGTCATCGACCAGGTGCAGGACAACGTCAACTTCGCGTTCTGGCACTCGGCGACCTTCAACCTGAAGGCGAACAAGGTCGTCTTCACCGACGAGCTGGGCGGCGGTGGCGCGGCCACCTGCAACGCGGCGATCGGCCCGAACCGCGGCGCGGACGGCATCTACGACATCGTCGGCAAGGGCGACAAGCGCAAGCTCGTCTTCCGCAGCTACTACAAGATCCCCCGCTACCAGGCGGACACCGAGAACTGCGTCGCCCACAACGGCTCGCTGATCCCGGTCAAGGGCAAGGACCTCATGGTCCAGGCCTGGTATCAGGGCGGCGTCTCCGTCTGGGACTTCACCGACTCCTCGAAGCCCAAGGAGATCGCCTACTTCGAGCGCGGCCCGCTGAGCACCACGACGATACAGACCGGCGGCTCGTGGTCGGCGTACTACTACAACGGATACATCTACTCGAACGACATCGCCAAGGGCTTCGACGTGCTGAAGCTCAGCGACCGGCGCACGGATCCGGCGAAGCGGGTCCAGCTGCGCGAGCTCAACGTCCAGACCCAGCCGGACTACTTCGACTGATTCCCGGTCGACCGACCCCGGGTCGGCCGACTCCTGGGCGGCGGGTCCGTCGCGAAGAAGCGCGACAGATCGGTGTCACCTCTCCCGCCGGGCGCCTCGGCGTCCGGCGGGACCCCCTGTTCCCAGTCGAGCCGATAGCGGGCGAACAGCTCGGCGCGCAGCGTCGTGAGCGGCAGCGGCACGTTCGGCAGCACCATCGCGTAGACGGCTCCCATCAGCTGGCTGCGCAGCATCGGGTAGTCGTGGTCGACGTCCTGCGATCCGTGCCGGACCGCGGTGTCCCGCAGCAGCTCGGCCAGTCGCTGCTGCTCCGGGCACTGCACGAAGCCCTCGGCCTGCAACAGCCCCGCCATGTGCTGGCGCATCAGCACCGTGCGGTCCCGGGCCAGCCCCATGATCGCGTCGATGGCCCGCGCCATCCGCTCCCGGCCGTCCTCGGTGTGCGGCTCCCGCTCCAGCGCCTCCTCCAGCGTGCGGTGCATCAGCCGGTGCACGGCCGACTGCACCAGCTGGCGCTTGCCGGGGAAGTAGTACGAGACCAGACCGCGTGCCGAGCCGGCCCGGTCCGCGATGTCGCCGAGCGTCGTCGCCTCGTATCCGCGCTCGCTCACGACCTCCACCGCCGCCTGGAGGAGCCGCTCCCGGGAACGTCGACGCAATTCTTCATTGACCGAGGCGCTGCGCGGGGACATCCTGTAACTCCTGCGTTGACTGGCTATCAGCCAACTATACTCAGGGCATCCCGGTCGGTTCCGGACGGAGCATGACCGGGCTGCGGCCTGCTCTGGGCGACGCGGGGGATCGTCCAGAGCAGGCGCGTTCTTCCGTAATGGTGGCCTGAGGCTACTGTCGATCGTCGACGTTGCTGACCACGCCTGCCCGGACGCCGAGCTCGCTCAGCACGTCCAGGACGTCGGCGTACGCGGACCAGGCGGCGGGCGTCATGGGGCGATCCTAGGAACGGTGCGGATCTTGTGGAGTCACGTTCCAGGCGAGCGGAAGATCGGCGTCGCAGAACACGCAGACGAAGGCTCCCTCGCGGACCACGTTGTTCTCCCCGCACCGCTCGCAGCGCCGGAACACCAACGTGTGCGTGAAACCGTCGGGCCGGCCGATGTCGGCCCGGTCCAGGGCGGCGGCGACGGCCGGCCAGGAGTCGGGGTCGGGGCAGTAGCCGGTGGACTGGTTGCTGACCTCGTGCACGCGCACCGGTCCGTGCGGGCCACGGCGGAACGAGATCTCACCCGCGCCGAGCACGTCACCACCGCCCGCACACGCGACGTGCTCGCTGCGCCGGGGCGCGAGCCGCAGCAGGCCGTCGAGGCCGACGACGTAGGTGAACGGCTCCGCGTCCTGCGCCGTCGCGCAGGCGTCCAGGTCGGCGGCGCAGCGGATCGCCCGGCCCCCGTCGCCGACGACTACCGCCCGGCGCACGTCCTCCGGTCCCACATAGCCGTACCTGCGCCCCGGCACGGTCACGGCCGCCACCGCAGCCGTGCCGCGATCGCCAGTGCCACCAGCAGCGCGCCCAGCAGCCAGCCGCCCAGGACGTCCGAGGGCCAGTGCACGCCCAGCCAGATCCGGGTCAGCCCCACGCCCGCCACGGAGACCACCGCCACCGCCAGCGCCGTACGCCACACGACGCGGTCGACGCCGTGCCGGTGCAGCAGCCACAACAGGAGGCCGAACACCACGGTGGCGGTCAGGGCGTGCCCGGAGGGATACGCCGCGTAGTGCGCGGAGTCGACGGGGTCGGGCCAGTCCGGACGGGCGCGGCCCACCCAGGCCTTGAGGCCCTGCTGGATCAGCGTGCCGACCGCCGAGGTGGCGACCAGCCAGCCGGCCGTCCACCACGCCGCGTGTCGCCACACCAGCCACACGGCCACCACCCCGACCAGCAGTCGCATGGTCACGGGGTCCCAGACCCAGTCCGTGAGGATGCGGCAGACCTGTGTGACGTCGGGGTCGGCGACGGCCCATCCATGGGTGGTGCGGGCGATGTCGTCGTCGACGGAGATCAGGGGCTGCCACGTGGCCGCGACCAGGACGAGCAGCACGACGGAGCACAGTGCCAGGACCAGGGCGGTACGCACGGCCATGCGCAGGGCTGTCGGGCGGGGCGGGGTGTCGACGTGCAGGGTGCGCATGTAGTGATCCTCGCCGACCGATGGGGCGAGAAGCGAACCCGGGTCTTCCGGGGGCGGCCCCGGGACGGCCTCTTCCTGCCGGACTGTGGTCTGTTCCCTTGGCCGGGGAATGCTCAGCCCAGTGCCCGTAGCGCGGGCACCAGTGTCACCAGCACCGGGATCACCGGTACCAGCGAGGCCGCGGCCGTGAGGCGGAGTCTGCGGGCTGCGGTGAGGCGGTCGGGCGGGGTCAGCAACCGGTCCACGCGCTGCGGGACATGGGCCCGCGGGGCGGGGGAGGGGCCGAACACGCCCCGGTCCTCGTTGAGTTCGACCAGCGCCAGCGCGGTCGTCAGCCGGCCGAAGCGACGGGAGGCCATGTCGTCGGCGGAGAGTTCGACCAGCCGGTGCATCTCGTCTCGGAACGCGGCGAACACCGGCACCTGCGGGAATCCGGTGGCCAGCGCGGTCGAGCAGTGCAGCAGCCAGTCGTGGCGCGCCTGCGCGTGCCCCTGCTCGTGCGCGAGGACGGCATCGAGCTGACGTCCCTTCAGGCGCCGCAACGCGGCCGTGGTGACCACCAGTCGGGGTTCCGCGCCCGCCAGCCACCAGGCGTCGGCCCGCTCGCCCTCCAGCACGAACAGCCGGCCGGACGTCGACTCCTCGCCCGGCAACAACGGGACGCGCAACCGGAGTTCGGCCCGCCGGGAGCGGTGTCCGGCCCGGCTGCGCAGGACCTCCCGGACGAGCATCGCCCCGCTCCACAGCCCGGCGCAGGCGAGCAGCACCGCCGTCGCCGCCGCCCAGGGGCCGGTCGCCCCCAGCGCGTACGCGTCCACCACCGCCTGCGGGGCCGGAGCGAAGACATGCCCGCGCACCGCCTGCCAGGCCGCCGCCGCGCTGAGCGTCATCGACAGCGCGCAGCACAGCAGGACCGCGGCCACCACGCACTGCCACGCCCACAGCGCCACCACCGGTTCACGGTCCGGCCAGTCGGCCCGGGCGATCAGCCGGGGGGCGATCACGGCGGTCAGGGCGCCGAGCATCAGCAGGACCGCGGGGACCATCATGGTCAGCACCCTATGAGCGGCGCGGCGCTCAGGGGTACGGCTTGTTACAGCGAAGTGACGCAGACCACGCCCGGCGGTACGGATCACCGCCGAGACGCGTGGACCGAGGCCGCCCGCACGGCAGTCGGCGATCGCGGAGCGAGCGGGGGATCTACATCGTCAGCAGCATGGCGAGCATCCCGATGCCCATCGACAGCCGGCATGCCCGCGCCACTTCGGGCCGGTCGCCCCAAGCCGCGGCGACGGCGGGTCCGCCCGCCCCGGCCACCGGCAGCAACCGGACCCCGGCGAGCAGCACGTACCCGGTGAAGTACAGCAGCAGCGCGCCCGTCAGCAGCGGGACTCCGGAGCCGCCCGGCCCGTGGTCGTGCGCGTGCGCGGGCGTGGCGGCCATCACGGCGGCCATGTAGACCATGGCCCCGGTGCCCACCAGATGGTGCAGGTGGTGGGCGCTGGTGCGGGCCGCCCACAGGGCCCGCAGCCCGGCTGCCCCGAAGACCGCCGCGAAGGCCGGCCAGGCCCAGGCCGGAGGGGTGAACGCGGCCTGGGGCACGGCCATCGCGGCCATTCCGAAGCCCATCAGCGCCTCGCCGCCCGCGGCCCTGCGCTGTTCCTCCACTGTGCTGCGCATCCGCAGCAGGCAGTAGGCCCCGGTCGCCGCACACAGCGCGACGAGCAGCCAGCCGGGGGAAGCCGGTCCGTGCATGCGCACCTCCCCGCTCGATGTCATCAATCGTACCGATGGGTGCCGATCGTGCCGATCGCGCCGATCGCGCCGATCGAGGGATGCGATGCCCACTGCTTGCCGCGCGCACGCGGGCGCAAGGGTGTACATGGGGGGCATTCGACGGAGCACGTGCCGTGCCTCGTGAGTAATTTTACGAGTAAAACACATGCTAAATTGATTGGTATGAGCAGTCCTCTCCCGCTCGCCGCCGCGCTGCGCCTCGGCCGGCCCTCCGACATCTGGTTCAAGCCCGCCCTGAGCGTGGTCGCGGCGGTCGCCCCGCCCAACCTGATCCTGCTGGCCCTCGGGCGGCTGGACCTGGCCATGTACACGATGGCGGGCTCCCTCTGCGCGCTCTACGCCCACCACCGCCCCTACGCCGCCAGGGCCCGCGTCCTGGCCTGGGTGGTGCTGGGCATGACCGGCGGACTGGCCGTCGCCCTGCTCGCGGCCTCGCTCACCACCAGCGCCGTGGTGCTGGTCGCCGTCGGCGCCCTGCTCGCGGCCGCGCAGAAGGCCCTCTGCGACGCGACCCGCCTCGGCCCGCCCGCCCATGTCGTCCTCACCTTCATCAGCTCCGCCTCGCTGTTCGCGCCGCAGACCCTCGGACAGGTACCGGGGCATCTGGGGCTGGCCCTCGCCACGGGCGCCTGGGCCTGGCTGATCGGCATGGCACCCGGGCTCGCCCGCCCGCACGGTCCCGAGCGCCGGGCCACCGCCCACGCCCTGAACGCGGCCGCCGCCCACGTCGCCGCGAACGGCACCGGCGACGCTGACGGCCACGCCCGGACCCGCGCCGCCGCGGCCGCCGTCGTGCACGCCGCCTGGCAGACCCTCCTGTCGGCCCGCGCCGGGGAAACGCGCCGCGCCCTGGAGCGTCTGGTCGTCCGGGCCGAGATCGCCCTCGCCGCCCCCGCCGACACCGACCCGACGCGATGGCGCGACTGGGCCCGCGAGCTGCGCGGCACCGGCCCGGTCCCGCACCCCGACGACCTCGTCGACGACGACGAACTCCTCGGCCTCGACGTCGAACTCGCCACCGCTCGGCCGCCGTTGTGGCGCAGCCTCGGCCCGCTCGCGCCGATCGCCGTACGCACCGCCGTCGGCTGCGCCCTCGCCGGATACGTCTCCCTCGCCCTCGGCGTCGGCCGCCCCTACTGGGCCCTGGTCACCGCCGCGTCCCTCTACCAGGCGAACGTCACCCTCACCTGGAGCCGCGGAGTCCAGCGGGTCGTCGGCAACCTCGTCGGCGTGCTCGCCTTCGCCGCGCTCGTCCCGCTCGCCCATCTCACGCAGGCGGCCCTCGTCCTGGTCTGCCTCGCCCTCAACTTCGGCGCCGAGGCGCTGATCAGCCGCAACTACTGGCTCGGCAGCGTGTGCGTGACCCCGATGGCCCTGCTGGTCACCGAGTTCGCGCAGGTCCAGGATCCGGGCCGGCTGATCACCGAGCGGCTCGTGGACACCCTCGTCGGCGCGGTGGTCGGCTTCGGCGCCGCGGTCGCCGTCACCAACCGCCGGGCCGGCGATCGTCTCGGAGCCGCCCTGACGGCCGCCGAACGATCCCGCGAGCACACCGCCCGCCTCCTGGCCGCGCCGCATCCCGCCCCCGGCGCGCTGGACTCGGCGCGCCGCGGCCTCGCCGCCGCGCTGGTCGACCTGCGCGCCACCGCCGACGCGGCATCCGGCGAGTGGTGGCAGCGGGCGCTGCCCGAGGAGCGGGTCGTGACGGCCGAACAGTCCGGACACCGTACGCTCGCGGCGACGGTACGGCGCCAGGGGCTGCTCCTGGACCGGGACGTGAACGTGAGAGCGGAGGACGTACGGCGATGACGGCGACGCAGGGACGGGCGGCGGCCGGGAACGGGGCGGGGGAGGGACCGGAGACCGGGGACGCGTCGCGGGAACGCCCCGCAGCCGAGGACCTGAAAGCGAGGGGCGACGAGTCCGGCGACGCCGACCCGACCACGAGCGACGACCCGAACACGACCACGAGCGAGGGCTCGGCGACCGGCGATGGCTCGGCGACGGGCGACGGCTCGACCAGGAGTGACACGGTCGCCGCCGTCGTACGGCAGTGGCAGGCCGTCCGGCCCGACCTCGACACCGGCCCCATGGAGATCATCGGCCGGGTCAACCGCTGCGCCGCGCTGCTCCAGCAGGCCGAGGACGCGCCCCTGCGGCGAGCCGGCCTGAGCCGTCCCGAGTTCGACCTGCTGGGCGCGTTGCGCCGCACCGGCCATGAGCTGACCCCCGGCGACCTGGCGCGCGAGACCTTCTCCTCCGGGGCCGCCGTCACCAAGCGTCTCAAGCAGCTCAGCGAGCGCGGTCTGGTGGAGCGACGCGGCGACACCCGCGACCGCCGGGTCGCGCACCTTCGCCTCACGGACGCCGGGCGTGAGCTCGTCGACGGCATCATGCCCGAGCAACTCACCTACGAGAGCGCCGTCCTGTCCGCCCTGGACGACGGCCGTCAGGACGAACTGGCCGAACTGCTGGGCGAGTTGCTCAGCCGACTGGAGGGACACATGCGGGGACTGCGGGCCTGAGCGCCCGGTCGATCAGTGCTCGTCGCCCGCCCGACACACGCCGAACACCGCGCTCTGCGGGTCCCGCAGCACGGCGATCCGGGGCCCGTCCGGCACCGACGTCGGTTCCATCAGGGCGGTGCCGCCCGCCCCGACCGCCGACTGCGTGGCGGCGTCCACGTCGGCCACCGCCCTGGCCGAGCAGACAGTGAAGGTCCCCGGCACGGCCTCGGCAGGCGAGATCATCTCTGGCCTGGCCGAGGCCCTCGGCGTCCTCCTCGAGTGCCGGGACATCCTGGAGACCCGGGTCGCCGCACTGCTGGAGGCCCACCCTCTCGCGAAGGTCCTGACCTCCATGCCCGGGGTCGCGGTCAGGACCGGAGCCCGCATCCTGGCCGAAGTCGGCGACGCCGGCGCGTTCCCCACTGCCGCCCACCTGGCCTCCTACGCGGGACTGACCCCCACCACCCGTCGTTCGGGAACCTCCATCCGGGGCGAAGGACCGCCCCACGGCGGCAACAAGATGCTCAAACGGTCCCTGTTCCTCGCCTCGTTCGCCTCGCTGAGCAGCCCCGAATCGCGGGCCTGCTACGACAGGAAGCGGGCGGAGAAGAAGCGCCACAACGCAGCCCTCATCTGCCTCACCCGCCGCCGTCCTGCACGCCATGCTCAAGCACCGCACCCTCTACCAGCCCGGCCACGAACAAACAGCCTGACCAAGCCCACAGACCTGGACCGAACAGATAGAAGCACCCCGACCGAACGTCCCGCCCCCGGCCGGGTTGCTCAGACCCTCGGCCGGGGGCCGGCCTCGGTCGAGGCCGGCAGGCCCGCCCGGAGGTTCAGATGCCCGGTCGGTATCGGATCGGGTGGTCCGCCGGTACCTCCACCAGCACGATCGGTGTTCCGTCCGGATCTGCGATCCACATCTCGACCAGGCCCCAGGGCTCCTTCAGCGGCGGGCGGACGATCTCGACGCCCTTCGCCAGCAGCTCGTCGTGTGCCGCGGTCGCGTCCGCCACCTGGAGCCACAGCCGTACGGCGGGGTCCCGCGGCGTCTGCGCGCGTCCCGAGAGCTCCAGGTAGCCGCCGCCGAGGAAGTAGACGACCCCGCGCTGCGGCCCCGTACCGAACTCCCGGTAGACGGCCAGACCCAGCTGCTCTCCGTAGAAGGCGCGGGAGCGTTCGGGGTCGGTGGGGCTGAGCAGGGTTCTGCTGCTGAGTACGTGCACCATGCAGCGGAAGCCTACTGGGGCAGGATTAGGCTCGCCGGAGTTCCCGCCGCGTCAGAGACCGTTCAGAGACCGGAGACCGCCCGCATGGACACCGCCGCCACCGAATCGACAGAATTCACCGAGTTCACCTTCCGCGACGCCACCGACGCCGACGTGGACGCGCTCGTCGCACTCGTCGAGTCCGCCTACCGCGGAGACTCCAGCCGGGCCGGGTGGACCACGGAGGCCGACATCCTCGAGGGCCGGCGAACCGACCCCGACGGCGTGCTCGCCGTCATCAAGAACCCCGACAGCCGGCTGCTCACCGTCGAGCGGGGCGGCCGGATCGTCGCCTGCTGCCAGCTCGAACACCGCGGCGACCACGCCTACTTCGGCATGTTCGCGGTCAGCCCCACGATTCAGGGCGGCGGCCTCGGCAAGACGGTCATGGCGCAGGCCGAGCGGCAGGCCCGCGAGAACTGGGACGCCGCCGAGATGCACATGAGCGTGATCTCCGTACGCGAGGACCTCATCGCCTGGTACGAGCGGCGCGGCTACCGCCGTACGGGACGCATGACCCCCTTCCCGTACGGCGACGAGCGCTTCGGCATCCCGCAGCGCGACGACCTGCAGTTCGAGCTGCTGGTCAAGGAACTCGCCTGACCACCGGGCCGGGTCCGGCCTAGGCGGTGAAGCGGCCCGTGCGCCTGATCTCCGGGTAGTCGGTGGTCGCGCCGTCCAGCTCCAGGGCGCGGACGAGCCGCAGCTGGTCCTGGGTGTTGACCACCCAGCCGATGATCCGCAGGTCCCGTTTCCGCGCCTCCTCGACGATCTCCAGGTTCAGCCGCCGCAGGTTGAGGCAGACCGTCGCGGCTCCGGCGGCCACGGCCCGGTCTACGATGCCGAGGTCGTACCGGCTGCCGATGAGCGCGGTGCGCACCCCGGGGACGAGTCGCGCGATCTCCGCGACGGCCTCGTCGTGGAACGAGGACACCTCCACCCGCTCCACCAGGTCCCGCGCCTGCATCACCTCGGCGAGCGCCCGGGCCGCCTGGACGTCCTTGATCTCGGCCTGGAGCGGCGCCCGCACGGCGTCCAGCACCTCCTCGAAGAACGGGACACGCTCCCCGCGGCCCGCGTCGAGGGTCCGCAGCTCCGCGAGCGTCTGGTCGGCGATCGGTCCGGTCCCGTCGGTCGTGCGGTCCACGTCGGGGTCGTGCATGACCACCAGCGCGCCGTCCCTGCTCAGATGCAGATCGAGCTCGATGACGTCGAGGCCGGCCTGCTCGGCGGCGACGAAGGAGCGCAGGGTGTTCTCGGGCTCGACGCCCATGATTCCGCGGTGACCGATGGTGAGGAAGTTCAAGACGCGACCCGCTTCCGTCGACGGCTGGGCTGGAGGACCACGCAGCCTAGTGGCCGCCGGGTCGGCCAGAGCCTGCGTGTGTGCAGCAGGCTCTCCCTACCCACCATGCCCCGGCGAAAGCAACCGCACCCCCGCTGTGCGACAGGAAAAAGTGCGGTGAAAATGCTGAGGCGCAGGATAATCTCCCGAAGGTCCACTTGCTGGAGGAAACCTCATATGCATACGGTGTCCTGACGCGAGGTTCTCCAGTGGAGGATGGGACATGACGGAAATTCTTGTGCAGGCGGCTACGGGGGAGCGAGTGCCTCCGGCGACCAGGGTGGTGGAGCACCCGGCGTGGCGCGTGCTCAAGGATGCCGTGGAGCGGATCCGGCCCTGGCAGGCGAAGGACGGATCGATCGACTTCACGGCCGAGCACGCACCGCAGGGCACGGACGCCGAGCAGGCCGTCCGGCAGGTGATCGAGGCCGTCGAGGAGCTGTCGCCGCTGCTCCCGCACGACGCCGACTACCACCGGGCCCTGGTGAGGGACCTGCGGGTCTGGGCCGACGGCGGTTTCGCCGTGCCCGACTTCCTCGACTCCCTGCTGGCCTTCCAGCCGGCCGCGAACCGCCGCGACGGCCTTCAGCACCTGGTCGTCTTCCCGATGTACACGCAGAACGGCAACCCGGACCGCAACCTCGAGGCGGTCGTGCTGCGCATGGTCTGGCCCAACTGGCTGGCCGAGCTGGAGCGCACGCGCTACGACAACCCGCTGTTCTGCGGCATCACCTTCGAGGACTTCACGGCCGGCTACGACACCAACTCGGCCGTGCTGTTCCCGGAGACCATCGCGGTCCGCCAAGCGCCGGAACGTTTCTCCTGGGGCGGTATCTTCTGCGACCGCGAGGCCGCCCGGTTCCGCCGCGTCACCGACGCCGCCGTCGACGTCCTGGGCCTCGAGCTGCCCGCGGACATCGCCGCCATGGTCCACGACCAGAAGCGCTGTGAGGAGGCCTTCGTCCTGTGGGACATGGTCCACGACCGCACCCACAGCCACGGCGACCTGCCCTTCGATCCCTTCATGATCAAGCAGCGGCAGCCGTTCTGGATGTACGGCCTGGAGGAGCTGCGCTGCGACCTCACCGCCTTCAAGGAGGCCGTGAAACTGGAGTCCGACGGCGTCCCGCAGGCCCGTGACGTGCAGTACGCGGTCCTCTTCGACCGGATGTTCCGCTTCCCGGTCACCGGCGACCGCGTGCGCAACTACGACGGCCTCGGCGGCCAGCTGCTCTTCGCCTACCTGCACAAGCACGACGTCGTCCGCTGGACCGACAACAAGCTGCACATCGACTGGCAGCGCGCCCCGCAGGTCACCAACCAGCTCTGCGCCGACATCGAGCAGCTGTACCGCGACGGCATCGACCGGCCGAAGCTCGTGCACTGGTTCGCGGGCTACGAGCTGGTCGCCGCCTACCTCGCCCCGCACCCCGGCTCCAGGTGGGCCAAGGGTCCCGACGCCCTGGACCTGACCCAGCCGCCCCGCAGGCTCGTGGATGACGTGCTTCCCGACGAGTTTCCGCTGAGCATGTTCTATGAGGCACTGTCCAAGAAGCTGAAGAACGTGATCGCCTCCACCAAGGGCATCACGGCGGACAGTGCCGAGCGGATCGCCGCGTGAGCGACCTGCGCATCGAGGACACTGCTCTGCAGAACACTGTTCAGGAGGCGAAGACCATGGGGAACGGGGCTCTCAGCGGTGCGGTGATCGCGGTGGCCGGCGCGGGCGGACCCGCCGGCCGGGCGGCACTGCTCAGGCTCGCCCAGGCGGGCGCGACCGTCGTCGGCTCGGACAACGACCCGGAGCGGCTGGCCGAGGCCGTCGACCACGCGCGTTACGAGGCCGGCGGCGCCACCGTCACCGGCGACACCGTCGATCTGCTCGACCTGAACTCCACCCGCGAGTGGGCCACCCGCATCGAGAAGGACTTCGGCCGGGTCGACGGCCTGGTCCATCTCGTCGGGGGCTGGCGCGGCAGCGAGACCTTCATCAAGACCAGCCTCGACGACTGGGACTTCCTGGAGATGCTGCTCGTCAAGACCGTGCAGCACACCTCCCTCGCCTTCGGCGAGGCCCTTCAGGCCAGTGATCGCGGCCGGTACGTGCTGATCAGCGCCGCGGCCGCCGGCAACCCCACCGCGGGCAACGCCGCCTACGCCGCCGCCAAGGCCGCGGCCGAGGCATGGACGCTCGCCCTGGGCGACTACTTCCGCAAGGCCGGGGGCGCCGAGGGCCCCACCTCCGCCGCTGCGATCCTGGTCGTCAAGGCGCTGGTGCACGACGCGATGCGCGCCGACCGCCCCAACGCGAAGTTCGCGGGCTTCACCGACGTCCAGGACCTGGCCGAGGCCATCGCCGGAGTCTGGGAGAAGTCCGCCGCCGAAGTGAACGGACAGCGTCTGTGGCTCACCGAGAAGCCGTGAACCCACCGAAGACCGACGCGCGTCGTCATCACGACCCGGAGGTCCGCGGTTTCGCCAGCGACAACTACGCCGGCGCCCACCCGGAGGTGCTCGCCGCCCTGGCCCTGGCCAACGGCGGTCACCAGGTCGCGTACGGGGAGGACGACTACACCGAGAACCTCCAGCGGATCGTCCGCAGCCACTTCGGGTCCACGGCGGAGGCCTTCCCGGTCTTCAACGGCACCGGCGCCAACGTCGTCGCCCTCCAGGCGGTCACCGACCGCTGGGGAGCGGTGATCTGCGCCGAGAGCGCCCACATCAACGTGGACGAGGGCGGCGCGCCCGAGCGCATGGGCGGCCTGAAGCTGCTCACCGTCGCGACGCCCGACGGCAAGCTCACCCCCGAGCTGATCGACCGGCAGGCCTGGGGCTGGGAGGACGAGCACCGCGCGATGCCGCAGGTCGTGTCCCTCACCCAGAGCACGGAGCTCGGCACCCTCTACACGCCCGACGAGATCCGCGCGATCTGCGACCACGCCCACGCGCACGGTATGAAGGTCCACCTGGACGGCTCCCGGATAGCCAACGCGGCTGCCTCGCTGGACGTCCCGATGCGGACGTTCACCAACGCGGTCGGCGTCGACATCCTCTCCCTGGGCGGCACGAAGAACGGCGCGCTGTTCGGCGAGGCGGTCGTCGTGATCGACCAGGACGCCGTCCGCCACATGAAGCACCTGCGCAAGCTGTCCATGCAGCTCGCCTCCAAGATGCGCTTCGTGTCGGTGCAGTTGGAGGCCCTGCTCGCCAAGGACCTGTGGCTGCGCAACGCCCGCCACGCCAACGAGATGGCCCAGCGGCTGGCCGAGGGCGTGCGGGCCGTGCACGGCGTGGAGATCCTGTACCCCGTGCAGGCCAACGGCGTCTTCGCGAAGCTCCCGCACGACGTGAGCGAGCGGCTGCAGAAGCGGTTCCGGTTCTACTTCTGGGACGAGGCGGCGGGCGTCGTGCGCTGGATGTGCGCGTTCGACACGACCGAGGAGGACGTGGACGCGTTCGTGGCGGCGGTCAAGGAGGAGATGGCGCGCTGAGCGGGTGTGCGCGAGGGCACGCGTGGATGAGTGCATAGATATGCGGTCAACTGGAAATTAATTGACTCCCGGGTGATCGCTTTCTATGCTCTGCGTCCATGGAGCTGATCCAGGAGACCCCCGACCTGTCCGCGTACTTGGCCGCTGACGAGGTCATCGACCACCACCACCCGCTCGTGCGGCAGACGGCCGCGCGTCTCGCCAAGGAGGCCACGGACTCGTATGTCTATGCACGCCTGGCGTTCGAGTTCGTCCGCGATGTCATTCCCCACTCGCAGGACTCCGGCGACCTGCGCGTCACCTGGCGCGCCTCCGACGTGCTGGAACAGGGCACGGGAATCTGCTTCGCCAAGGCCCACGCGCTGACCGCGCTGCTGCGGGCCGAGGACATCCCTACGGCGCTGTGCTACCAGAAGCTCGACGTGGTGCACGGACTCGTCGCCGTCCGCTTCCACGGCGCCTGGCACCGCCAGGACCCCCGCGGCAACAAGCCGGGCGTGGACGCGCGGTTCTCCCTGGACGGCGAACGACTCGCCTTCCTGCCCGACCCCGCGGCCGGCGAGCTGGACTACTCCGGCCTGTACGCCACCCCGCACCCGACCGTCCTCGGCACGCTGAAAGCCGCGACGGACCGGCCCCGTCTCTGGCGGACGCTCCCCACCGCGCTGTGAGCACCCCCGCCGCGGCCGCGCTCTGTTGCACTCGCTGACACCGCGACCGCCGTCCCGGTCGTCCTCGCCGCGTCCGACGACACGCCCTGCCGGCGGTTCCCGGCTGCCGCACGCGCCGTGGCCGAGGACCCGGCCGCCGCGATCCGTGCCCTCGACCCGGGCGACGGCCTCGCCCCCGTGGCGCGTTCGACGGACAACGGGCAGGGACCCTGCCGACTGCCGTGACGCGTCAGGGGCGCGGGGGCGGCGGAAGCGGGCGTCAGCGTGCCTCGGCCTCGCGCACCTGCTCCGGAGTGGGCGCGGTGCCGCCCAGGTGGGCCGGCATCCACCAGGTGTCGCTCGCGTCCTTGGGGCGGACGGGGTAGGCGCGCTGAGCGGCCTCGAGAAGCTCCTGGACGCGCTCGCGCAACTGCCGGGTGATCGCGCCCGCGTACTTGTCGCGCGAGGCCTCGATGGCCTCGCCGACGCGGATGGTGATCGGGGTGTGGCTGCGCTTGAAGTTGCGCGGGTGTCCCTTGGTCCACAGCCGCTGGGTACCCCACACGGCCATCGGGATCAGCGGGACGCCGGCCTCCTGCGCCATCCGGGCGGCGCCCGACTTGAATGTCTTGAGGCAGAACGACTGCGAGATCGTGGCCTCGGGGAAGACCCCGACGATCTCCCCGGAGCGCAGCGACTCCAGCGCGTGCGCGTAGGCGGCGTCGCCCTGCTTGCGGTCCACCGGGATGTGCTTCATGCCGCGCATCAGCGGGCCGGAGATCTTGTGGCGGAAGACCGCGTCCTTCGCCATGAAGCGAACGAGACGTTTCTGCGGGAGGGCGGCCAGACCGTCGAAGATGAAGTCGAGGTAGCTGATGTGATTGCTCACCAGCACGGCTCCGCCAGAGCGCGGGATGTTCTCCGACCCCTTGCAGTCGATCTTGAGGTCCCAGGCCTTGAACAGCAGCTGGGCGAGGCCGACGGCGGGGCGGTAGACAATCTCTGCCATGGGCGGGGCGGACCCTTCCTTCTCTTTGCCGGGGAAGCCTCCGCCGGCAAAGTTACGCAGCCGTAGGTTTACGGCATCTCGCAGATCGTGCCCCAAGAACGGCCGGGGAGCCAGTCCTGGTGCCCGGGAACCGCGAGATTCTCGTCACTTCAACCCCCTTGATCCACCTCAGGCTTTTTAGCCGCCTTTACTCCGCGCGTACCGAAACCCGGCGTGCGAGCAGGTACATCTCGCACCCCAGGCAGTACCCGAAAGCGGCATTGAGGAACGCGGCCGCGAGCGCCGCCCCGGTCGCCGCGAGACCCAGCCACTCGGGCCCCAGCGTGAGGCCGACGAGACCGACCCCCGCGAACAGCAGCCCCACCGACTGCGCGAACCGCGGCGGCCGGGGCGACTCGAACTCCGTCGGCGGTCCGAGCCGCGGCCGGACGACCCTGCGGAACACCCAGCCGTACGGCGAACGCCCCACCCCGCCCGCCGCGCCGAGCGCGAACGCCAGCGTCTGCCAGGCCGACAGCCAGGCGCTGCCCGTGATCAGCACGACCGCGAGCACTACGGTCGTCACGGCGGCCCCGAACCGCGGGCCCCTCACATCGATGTCCATGAATCAAGCATTCCGCAGCGGAAACGATTTCTGGGCCTGGGAATCTTTGCAGTCATGTGAACGCTGGAGGAGCTGATGACCGGACTGGCGGTGTGCGTGGCGGTGCTCGCGGCGGCGAGCGCCTACGGAGTGCTGCAACGGCGGCGGAGCGGGAGAGTGCGGGTGCGCGGGCGCGACGAGGACAAACGGATCGGAGCGGACCGGCTCGGCGGCGAACTCGGCGAACGGGCCACGCTCGTACAGTTCTCCAGCGCCTTCTGCGCGCCCTGCCGGGCGACCCGCCGGGTCCTCGGCGAGGTGGCCGGCCTGGTGCCCGGCGTCACCCACATCGAGATCGACGCCGAGGCGCACCTGGACCTCGTCCGCGAACTCGACATCCTCAAGACCCCGACCGTCCTGGTCCTCGACGCCGACGGCCGCGTCGTGCGGCGCGCCACCGGTCAGCCCCGCAAGGCCGACGTCATCGCGGCCCTGGGGGAGGCGGTGTGAGGCCTTTGTGGGGGACGGTGAGGCATCTCCCAGATGTCGGGACGTACTTGACTGCGCCCGGCACCTATCGTCAGCCTGACTGTATGCCTGAGGAACTTCTGCTCCACGGACGGGTCCACGTCGACCTGGTCCGTACCGCGAGCGCGCGCTGTCCGGTCCGTTGAGCATCCACGGCCCGGCACGCCACCTCCCGCAGAAGGACAGCCTCATGACGGCCACGCCCGACCTCGGCGCCGCGCAGATCGCCTCGCCCGATCTCCTGCGCTCCGTCTTCCGGCGGCACGCGGCGGGTGTCGCCGTGATCACCGCCTCCGGTGCGAGCGGCCCGGTGGGCTTCACCGCCACCTCGCTCAGCTCCGTCTCCGCCGAACCTCCGATGCTCTCCTTCGGCATCGGCACCGGCGCCTCCAGCTGGCCGGCGGTGTCCCGGGCCGAACACGTGGGCGTGCACATACTCGGCGAGCATCAACAGGCGCTGGCCGCCACCTTCGCCCGGAGCGGCGCCGACCGCTTCGGCGCGTCGACCGTGTGGCGCGAGGGCCCGGCCGGCGTTCCCGTCCTGGACGACGTACTCGCGTGGCTGGTGTGCCGAGTTGTCGCGCGCGTGCCCGCGGGGGACCATCGCATCGTGCTGGCCGAGGTGGTGCAGGGCGATCCGGCGGGCGCGGGCCGTCCGCTGCTGTACCACCAGGGGCGGTTCACCGCTCTGCGGGATTGATCACGGACCCGCCCTCCTGCGAAGCCGTCGAGTTCCGATTACGCTGCGTTGCAAAGGTCACAGTTCAAAGCGCTTGCTCAGCGGGGATGAACTGGGTGTACTGACGAGTAATATTTCGGTCGGAGCGCGGGCCGCCCCAACCGGGATCGGCCGCTTGTGGCACCTATGCTGCCTGGAAGAAGGCAGCCGAAGAACTGACGATGCAGTAGGAGAGCCGGCGTGAGCTTGAGGATCGTTGTCACTGTGAAGTTTGTGCCCGACGCCACTGGCGACCGGCACTTCGCCGATGACCTGACCGTCGACCGGGACGACGTGGACGGTCTGCTCTCCGAGCTCGACGAGTACGCGGTCGAGCAGGCGCTGCAGATCTCCGAGAACTCCGACGACGACGTGGAGATCACCGTCCTGACGGTGGGCCCCGAGGACGCCAAGGACGCGCTCCGCAAGGCCCTGTCCATGGGCGCCGACAAGGCGATCCACGTCGAGGACGACGACCTGCACGGCACCGACGCCATCGGCACCTCCCTGGTGCTGGCCAAGGCCATCGAGAAGGCCGGCTACGACCTGGTCATCTCCGGCATGGCCTCCACCGACGGCACCGCCGGCATCGTCCCGGCCCTCCTCGCCGAGCGCCTGGGCGTCCCGCAGGTCACCCTGCTCTCCGAGGTCTCCGTCGAGGACGGCACCGTCAAGGGCCGCCGCGACGGCGACGCCGCCTCGGAGCGGCTCGAGGCATCCCTGCCGGCCGTCGTGTCGGTCACCGACCAGTCGGGCGAGGCGCGTTACCCGTCCTTCAAGGGCATCATGGCGGCCAAGAAGAAGCCGGTTCAGGCCTGGGACATCTCCGACCTGGACCTGGAGGCCGACGAGGTCGGTCTCGAGGGCGCGTGGACCGCGGTCGACACCGCGACCGAGCGTCCCGCCCGCACCGCGGGCACGATCGTCAAGGACGAGGGCGAGGGCGGCAAGCAGCTCGCTGAGTTCCTCGCGGGCCAGAAGTTCATCTAAAGGCCCCTCGCAGACCGCCCCTCAACTTCGTTTCGCAGGAGAGCAATCCCATGGCTGAAGTCCTCGTCTACGTCGACCACGTGGACGGCGCCGTCCGCAAGCCCACCCTGGAGCTGCTGACGCTGGCCCGCCGCATCGGCGAGCCGGTCGCCGTCGCCCTCGGCCCGGGCGCCGAGAACACCGCCGCCGCGCTGGCCGAGCACGGCGCCGCCAAGGTCCTGACGCACGACGCGTCCGAGTACGCCGACTACCTCGTCGTACCGAAGGTGGACGCGCTCCAGGCCGCCGTCGCCGCTGTCTCCCCGGCCGCCGTCCTGGTCCCGTCCTCCGCGGAGGGCAAGGAGATCGCCGCCCGCCTCGCGCTGCGCATCGGCTCCGGCATCATCACCGACGCCGTCGACCTCGAGGCCGGCGACGAAGGCCCGGTGGCCACCCAGTCGGTGTTCGCCGCGTCCTTCACCACCAAGTCCCGTGTCTCCAAGGGCACCCCGGTCATCACCGTGAAGCCGAACTCGGCCGCCGTCGAGGCCGCCCCGGCCGCGGGCGCCGTCGAGGCCCTCGCCGTCACCTTCTCGGCCCAGGCCACCGGCACCAAGGTCACCGGCCGTACCCCGCGCGAGTCGACCGGGCGTCCGGAGCTGACCGAGGCCGCGATCGTCGTCTCCGGCGGCCGTGGCGTCAACGGCGCGGAGAACTTCGCGATCATCGAGGCCCTCGCCGACTCCCTCGGCGCGGCCGTCGGCGCCTCGCGTGCCGCGGTGGACGCGGGCTGGTACCCGCACACCAACCAGGTCGGCCAGACCGGCAAGTCCGTCTCGCCGCAGCTCTACATCGCCAACGGCATCTCCGGCGCCATCCAGCACCGCGCCGGCATGCAGACCTCGAAGACCATCGTGGCCGTCAACAAGGACGCCGAGGCCCCGATCTTCGACCTCGTCGACTACGGCGTCGTCGGCGACCTGTTCGACGTCGTGCCGCAGCTCACCGAGGAGATCAACACCCGTAAGGGCTGATCGCCCGACAGTCGTACGACTGAGTGAAGGCCCTCGTGACCCTGCCGGTCGCGGGGGCCTTCGCTCATCCCAGGGTCAGGGAGGCCTGCACCGGCAGATGGTCGCTCGGGTACCGGCCGTCCAGGGTGAAGGTGTCGGTCCACTCCCGGTGGACCGTGACGCCCGGTGTCGCCAGGATCCAGTCGATGCGGTCCCCGCCCGGTACGAGCGGCCGGTACCCGGTGAACGTCCCGTACACCCCGGCACGCGCGCGTGCCGTGTCCCAGGTGTCCACCAGACCGGCGGCCAACAGCCGGTCGTAGACCGGATTGCCGTGCGCGACGGCGTTGAAGTCACCGGTCAGCAGCAGCGGCAGGGAGCGGTCCAGGCGGGCGAGCCGGGCGGCGATCAGGTCGGCGGAGCGCACGCGCGCGTACTGGCTGGCGTTGTCGAGATGGGTGTTGTACAGGTAGAACTCCCGCCGCGTCCGCAGATCACGGAAGCGGACCCAGGTGACCATGCGGGGGTAGTCCGCCCCCCAGGTGTTGGAGCCGAGCACCTCGGGCGTGTCCGAGAGCCAGAAGTGCGCGTGCTCGACCGGGGCGAGCCGGCGGGTGTCGTAGAAGACGGCCACCGCCTCCGGGTCGTCCACGCTGCGGCCCTTGGCGATCCAGTCGTAGTGCGGCCCGAGGTCGGCCTCGATGTCGCGCAGTTGGGCCGCCAGACCCTCCTGGGTGCCGATGACGTGCGGAGTCGCCCGGCGCAGCAGTGCGCGCATCACCGGACGGCGGACCGGCCAGGTGTTGGCATCCTTGGCGCCCGGGTAACGCAGGTTGAAGGTCATGACCTCCAGCGGCGGCACGGGTATGGGCGCCGGCTGAAGGATCCCGCGCGTCCGGTTCTCGTGCCGGGCGGCGGAGGACCCCGCCGTGCCGAGCAGCGGCAAGGTCGCCATCGCGGCTAACGCTGTGCGCAGCCCCGCCCGCCGGGTGGGCCCCGTGGTGCCTGTCATGTATCCCCTCCCCTTGTGGGAAAGGATGCAGGGGAGAACGGTTGTACGGAAGAGGGAATCGGTGTGGCGGTGAGCGCAGGGACCACGCCGTGGACAGGGTGTTGACCCGCCGGAAGCCGCACAGATAACTTCACTCTACGGATTATTGATTCCGTACAGCGGAAACTGGAGGGTGTGCATGGGCCAGGGCCAGCAGGAGACGGTCACGACGAGCCTCGCGGGCGCCGTCAGCGAGGAGATCAGCGCCTCCCTCGCCCCCGTCGACGCCGAACTCGACCGCCGCTACCCCGGAGACCCAGGCACCCGCCAGCCCGTCCACACCGTCTACGTCCCCGGCGACGCCTTCGCCGCCGACACCATCCGCTCCTGGGGCGACAAGGCCCTCGCCGCCCTCGACGAGCACGCCCCCGACGCGGGCTCCTTCGCCGCCTGCCTCGGGCTGTCCGACGAACTCGCCGAGCCCGTGTACGCGCGCGTGCGGGCCAAACTGGAGCGCGAGCCCGTCGAAGACCTGCGCGTCGACTTCGAGGACGGCTACGGCCCCCGCCCGGACGCGGAGGAGGACGAGACGGCCGCCCGCGCGGCCCGGCTGATCGCCGAGGCGTACGCCAAGGGCGCCGCGGCCCCCTACATGGGCATCCGCATGAAGTGCATGGAGGCCGCGGTGCGCGACCGGGGCATCCGCACCCTCGACATCTTCCTCAGCGGCCTCATGGAGAACGGCGGCCTGCCCGACGGCCTGGTCCTCACTCTCCCGAAGGTGACGTACCCGGAGCAGGTCACGGCCATGGTCGCGCTCCTGGAGGCCTTCGAGAAGGCGCGCGGACTGGACGCCGGCCGGCTCGGCTTCGAGATCCAGATCGAGACCAGCCAGTCCATCCTCGCCACCGACGGCACCGCGACCGTCGCCCGTATGATCCAGGCGGCCCAGGGCCGGGCCGCCGGGCTGCACTACGGCACCTTCGACTACAGCGCCTGCCTCGGCGTCTCCGCCGCCTACCAGGCCAGCGACCACCCCGCCGCCGACCACGCCAAGGCGGTCATGCAGGTCGCGGCGGCCGGCACCGGCGTGCGCGTCTCGGACGGCTCCACGAACGTCCTGCCGGTCGGCCCGACCGAGCAGGTCCACGCCGCCTGGCGCCTGCACTACGGCCTCACCCGCCGCGCCCTCGCCCGCGCCTACTACCAGGGCTGGGACATGCACCCGGGCCACATCCCCACCCGCTACGCGGCCGTCTTCGCCTTCTACCGCGAGGGCTTCGCCCAGGCGGCCGAACGGCTCTCCCGGTACGCCAACCGGGCCGGCGGCGACGTCATGGACGAGCCCGCGACCGCCAAGGCCCTCAGCGGCTATCTGCTGCGCGGCCTGGACTGCGGCGCCCTCGACCTCGCCGAGGTGACCGACGCGACCGGACTCTCCCGGACGGCCCTGGAGGGCTTCTCGGCACCTCGACGAGGCGATCTGACGGCTTCAGGCCACTGACCGGCGGCTACCGGCTACCGACTGCCCGGCTACCGACTGCCGGCGGGTGACCTCCGACGGCCGACTACTGCTCGGGGAAGACGTACGGGCGCGTGATGATCTCCATCCCGTGCCCGGCCGGATCCATGAAGTACAGGCCCCGGCCGCCGTGGTCATGGTTGATCTCACCCGGCTGTCGGCGGTGCGGGTCCGCGAAGTACGTGATCCCCGCCTGCCTGATCCGCTCGAAGGCGGCGTCGAACTCCTCGTCGGAGACGAGGAACGCGTAGTGCTGCATGACGATGGACTCCGCCGGGATGGTGGCGAAGTCCAGGGTGACCTTGTTGCCGGTGTCGACCGGAACGAACGGGCCCCATTCGGCCCCGACCTCGAGTCCCAGGATGTGGGCGAGGAACTCGGCGGACTCCCGGTTGTCGCGGGAGTGGACGATCGTGTGATTGAGCTCGACTGACATGTGTGGAATGCCTCCGTAAGGCAAACTCACGGGCGCCTCCATGCCTCACCCGGACGGTGACCGACACGCGATGCCGTGCGGACACACTAACGGACGCGCAGCTGCTCAAGGCCGGACGCGGTCACCCGCTTCTCCTCCGCGAACAGTCGGGTGCCTCGCTCGCACCGCCGCGCGTCGGCCCGGGCCCGGGCGCAGAACTCCTCCGGGGAGACCCCGAACAACCGCCTCAACGCCGCTGACGCGGCGAGGAGTTCGGTGATCAGGGCGCGCTGGCCGGGATGGCTGCGCGGGGCGCCGGAGCCGTCGTGCAGCACCCCGTGATGATTCACGTACGCGAACGCGTCGAGGAGTGCCTCGCCGTTCTCCAGCTCGACCCGGTAATCCGGCGCGGGCAGCAGCACCCGGTCGTAGTTCGGCTCGGTCGCATCGACCACGTCGAGCTGCTCCGCGTCCAGCCAGATGACGAACAACTCCCTTGTGACGCCGGGCGCGTGGACGGGGGAGGCGGACACGTAGCCGAGCCGGCTGATGTGCGCCGACACGCCCACGTCGACGCCCGTCACGCGGGCCTTCACCATCGGGACCGGGGAGGTGATCCCGAACTCGGCCATCTTGTGCCGCAGTTGGGCGGGGCTGGCGTTGGAGCCGACGGCCACCACCGGGGTCCGGCCGGGGTGCGTCAGCCGGTCCAGCGGCAGCAGCTCGTCCCCGGCGAGCAGCCCGGACCCGGCCGGCCAGGCGCCGGGATAGCTCAGCGGACGGTCGCGTGGCGCGTCGGCCAGGCCCAGCGCCTCCAGCGTGCGGTGCTCGTCGCGGGCGTCCATGGGCGCCTCAGTCCGCCGGCGGCAGCTCGCCCGAGCCACGGGTGATGAGCCGGGTCGGCAGTTCGATGTGCTCGGGAGCGATCAAGGTGCCGTCCAGCTGCCGGAACAGGCGCTCGGCGGCCGTACGGCCGAGGGTCGCCGCGTCCTGCGCGACCACGGTGACCGCCGGCTGGAGCAGGTCGGCGAGCTCCAGGTCGTCGAAGGCCACCAGGGCGACCCGGCGGGTCCGCTCGGCGAGCACCCGGATCACGGTGACCGTCACCCGGTTGTTGCCCGAGAAGATCGCCGTGACCGGTTCGGGCGCCGCCAGCATCTCCTCGGCCGCCCGGCGCACCCGCAGCGGATCGGTGGCGCCCAGGGACATCCAGGCGTCCTCGACGGGTATGCCGGCGTCGTCCATCGCCGCGCGGTAGCCGCGCAGCCGCTCGGCGGCGGTGTGGATGCGCGGCATGTCGCCGATGAAGCCGATCCGGCGGTGTCCGTGCGCGACGAGGTGGGCCACGCCCTCGCGGGCGCCGCCGAAGTTGTCCGACACCACGCAGTCGGCCTCGATCCGGCCGGCCGGGCGGTCCACGAAGACCGTGGCGACGCCCGCCTTGATCTCGGGCTCCAGGTACCGGTGGTCGTCCCCGGCCGGGATCACCACGAGACCGTCCACCCGACGCGCGCACAGCGCCAGCGCCAGTTCCTGCTCCCGGTCCGGGTCCTCGGCGCTGGAGCCGTTGATGAGCAGCGCGCCGTGGGCGCGGGCGACCTCCTCCACCGCGCGGCTGAGGGGCCCGTAGAACGGGTCGGCCAGGTCCTCCAGGACCAGGCCGATGCTGGCCGTTCGGCCCTTGCGCAGTACCCGGGCGCTGTCGTTGCGGCGGAAGCCGAGCGCGTCGATGGACTCCTGGACCCGCCGTTCCGTCTCGGGAGTCACCCCCGGCTCGCCGTTCACCACCCGCGACACCGTCTTGAGGCCGACTCCGGCGCGGGCGGCGACGTCCTTCATGGTGGGACGGTTGCCGTAACGGCTCTCGGGCCGACGCTGCGTCTCGGGCACGATGCGGTGTCCTGTCCTGTCGTCCCCGGAGGCCTGTCAGGCACGCCGTCCACGAAATGTTGCGCACGGAGGTGCGTGGGTCCCAGGGTTTGTATGAGGATGTGGCGTCGAGCATAGAGCCTGGACAACGTTGTCAGATGCGGGAGACACTGTCCACCGCAATCTCCGGCCCGCGTCCCCCAACCGCTGGACCGGCCAGCCCTTTCTTCATGGTGGACCGGGAGTACCCAGACTGATGCACACCGACCTCGTGGCCGCGCTCGACATCGGCGGCACCAAGATCGCCGGAGCGCTGGTGGACGGCGACGGCACGATCCTGGCCCGCGCGCAGCGCCCCACGCCCGCACAGGAGAACGGCGACACCGTGATGCGGGCCGTCGAGGAGGTGTCGAGGGAGCTGACCGGGTCGCCGCTGTGGGAGCGTGTGCACGCCGTCGGCATCGGCAGCGCCGGACCCGTGGACGCCTCCGCGGGCACGGTCAGCCCGGTGAACGTGCCCGGCTGGCGCGACTTTCCGCTGGTCGACCGGGTCCGGGCGGTGACCGGGAACCTTCCGGTCGAGCTGATCGGCGACGGCGTGGCGATCACGGCGGCCGAACACTGGCAGGGCGCCGCCCGCGGCCACGACAACGCGCTGTGCATGGTGGTCTCCACCGGCGTCGGCGGCGGCCTGGTCCTCGGCGGCCGGCTGCACCCCGGTCCCACCGGCAACGCGGGTCACATCGGCCACATCAGCGTCGACCTCGACGGCGACGCCTGCCCGTGCGGCGGGCGCGGCTGTGTGGAACGCATCGCCAGCGGCCCCAACATCGCCCGCCGGGCCCTGGAGAACGGTTGGCGGCCCGGCGCCGTGGACGACGTCTCGGCGGCCGCGGTGGCCGCCGCCGCCCGCGCCGGCGACCCGGTCGCCGTGGCCTCCTTCGAGCGGGCCGCCCAGGCCCTGGCGGCCGGCATCGCGGCCACCGCGACGCTTGTCGAGATCGACATCGCGGTGATCGGCGGGGGCGTGGGCAAGGCGGGCGAGGTCCTCTTCGCCCCCCTGCGCCGTGCCCTGCTCGACTACGCGACCCTCTCCTTCGTCCGGCGCCTGACGGTGACGCCCGCCCAGATGGGCACGGACGCGGGGCTGGTGGGGGCGGCCGCGGCGGCCTTGACGGGACAGGCCGGGCGGACCGGGCGGACGGGGGCGGGGGCCGCGGCCGCGGGGGTCTGAGGGCCCGAGGTGCGCGAGGCTCCTGGGGGAACGTTCCGGCGCGGGGGTCACCGAGGGCCGAGGGGACCGGTCCCGCCGACCGCCGTGAGGGCGTTCCAGCCGCTGTCGGCGGGGATGTCCTCACGGGCCTCGCGCCAGGCCGCCGGGACGCCGGCGGCGCCGGTGCGGGCCGCGACGACGCCTCCCACGATGGCGCAGGTCGTGTCGCGGTCGCCCCACCCGCCCACGGTCTGCCACAGGGCCTCCGGCAGGTCGTCCAGGTGCCCCGCGGCGGACCAGAGGGCGAACGGCACCGTGTCCGGAGCGGAGATCAGCGTCCCCGAGCCCAGCACGGACGCCGCGTGGCGCACCGAGGTGCGCTCCGGGAGACCCGCCGCCACCAGCAGCCCGGAGCGGACGTCGCCGTCCGCCAGGTGACCCGCCACCTCCCGCAGGAACACGGCACGCGGAGGGACGTCCCGACCCTCGCCGGCGGCGGCCAGCGCGGCGGCGACCGCCACGGCCACCGCGCCCGCGACCGCCTCCGGATGGGCGTGGGTGGCCAGCGCGGACAGCCGGGCCTGCTCGCGGGCCGCGACCAGGTCGCCGTGGAACCACGCCCCCAGCGGAGCGACCCGCATCGCCGCGCCGTTGCCGTAGGAGCCCTGTCCGCCGAACTGTCCCGTCGTCACCGCCCGCCAGTCCTCGCCCGCGGCGACCCGCCGCATCACACCGTGCATGGAGGGGCCGTACTTGCGGGCCGGGTCGCGGCGGTACTCGGCGGCGAACTCCCGGGCGAGGTCGCCGGGACGGACCTCCCCGTGCGCCCTGAGGTGGGCGAACAGCACGAACGCCATCGCCGAGTCGTCCGTCCACGGCCACGGAGCGGGACGCGCTTCCCGTGCCGCCAGAAGCTCCTCGGCGGGCTCGTCGGAGCGCAGGAACCAGCTGTCGCCGAACGCGTCGCCCGTCACGAGCCCGTCCAGACTGGCGTGGGCATGCTGCGGACCGCTCATGGCGAACTCTCCCTTGGAACGTGGAACTTGGTACCTGGAATTCGGTACGTGGAACTCGGTACGTGGAACTCGGACACCGGGGCCTGGAACCGGGGCGTTCTGGAACCCTGGCGCCCTGAAACCTGAAACCGTCGGCGGCCACGGCATTCTCGCCGTGGTCCGGCCGATCGTGCGAACGGATTGACGGCCGACGCGTGACCCGGTGCCCGGTCCTGCCGTTGATCCACGCATGAAGAAGCGCAGCATGCTCGCCATCGCCTCCCTCGCCACCGGATTCGTCGTCGCGGCGATCACCCCCTCGCACAGCCTGGGCGGTGAGGACCTCGGGGGACTGAACGTGGGAGACACCCTCAGCACGCTCGACCACACCATCGCCAGCGACAGCCTGGCCGTCGACGACGACGCACTGGGGCAGAACGGCTGACGGACCGGGCCCGACGACGGGCGGACCGTTCCCGAGGCCGTGGCGCCGGCACCCCGCCCAGGGGTG